>WJKD01000038.1 GCA_014729315.1 Promethearchaeota archaeon
AGCTCGATGCGGGATGATTTCGGATCGGTGCAGGAAATGAAATGAAAAATGACAACCAACGCCAGCGCACAACAAAATGCAAATGATCTCGTTTTTGACAGGCTCATAATTACACTTTGACTAAATGTAACCGTTTACATTCAAAGGTAATCATAAAAAAGCGATTTGTCAAGCATTAATTTGGGAGGCGTTTGGCTCACGGCGTGCATTTTATAAATATCCTGTTCAGAAACCACCTGAAACCAAGAAAATGTCATACTGAATCCGCCGTCTTTTTAGCTTATGAATAATCTCCTTTTACGTAAACATATTAAGACAAACGCATTGTGGAATGATCCGCCTTGGCACGTTCAGAATTTTTTAGCACAAAAATCCTGCATAGCGGGGTTGCAATATTGCAAAAAATTACGTATATTATTTTATAGCAGAATTATGAAAGAACATAACTAAAAGAGTAAAATCTATGGATACTGATCGTAAAAATATTCAAATGATGCGCTTCATGTAGCCTTAGCCACAATATCAACATGCAGAATAATTGTAAGTTGGAATTTTAAACATATTGTCCATTTTAAAAAAATACCTCTTTATAATGCAGTCAATATTCTGCAAGGTTATAATCAAATAGCAATTTATTCTCCTTTGGAGGTGATAGAATATGAAGACTAAATTTAATTGTGTAGAAATGAAACACGAAAGTGCCCGAAAAATAAGAGAAAAAATATCAAATTATTCTTTGGATGAAGAGTTAAAGTTTTGGGAAGAACGCTCTATCGATTTGAAAGTGAAAAAGGAAAAAATATTGCATGGAGAAAAAGCGGACCGGACCGCCTGAAAATTGGCGGACATACTATATGAATTTGCGGGCTGGCGCCTGGTTTCGTTATGATTATTTTATATCTTTCAGATAAATAGCCATGCATTATGAAAATATCAATCTCAGTGTTAATTTTAATGAATTAAACTATGATCAATATCTCCCTTTTTTATGTATGTTACCCGGGAATCTTGAGTAGATTCGTTTTTATAAAACTCATTACACCCCCGAATGCATCCCCCCCGAAGCAACAGTATTGCAGCCCGCACGAACTTTAGGTAGCTGAACAGTTTTGTCGGTAAATTATCCAATCTTCAGTTACCACAAAGTTAAATAAAATAAGTTATGATAAAAAATTAACGAAATTGTTCTTGACATATTTCTATTTTTTAATTACATTTACCTTACTACCAAAACAGACATACTTTTCATTGAATTCATTTATCTTTCTATATAAAATCGTACTGTAAGAAGTCGCATATTGCGAAACATCCGGGATCTTCAAACGAGTGTTCTTCAAAAACGATGATTTTTAGTGATTTTTTTTTAGGTTTGGTGATGGTATTATGCAGATCTGGATGCTAGATTGTTAGCCGAATATTAAAAGTTGACTTAAGTAATAAAATATATTCACATTGGTGCTCCCTAATGAAATTGAAATGGATTCCAAAACATTTAGAAAAATATTTAGTAATTGCAATTGCTACAATAATATTATCATTAGATATTTTAAATATTACATCTACTTCAGTGATATATGAAGCAACCTTAGCAGTTCTTGCAGTTTTAATGTTTTTTCTAATAAAGTTGGAAAATAAAATAGACAATTTGCATTTTGATAGTGCTCATTTTAAAATAAGTAAATTCTATCAGAGTAGAGAAACTTTGCCCTCCTTGGAAGAAACAGCTTCAATTGCCAAAAATGAGATTATCATCTGGGGCGCTTGTTTAGGGCATGGCATCGTAAAACTACGTCTTTTGAGAAATAAATTAGAACAAAATTGTAAAATAAAAATTCTTTTAATGTCCTTAACTGATAATTCTGAAAACAATAATATGCTTATTAATAAAGTGCCTCAAGTTACAAAAAATACGGGTTTTGAAGAAAGGTTGAAAATAGCACACAAAGAATTAAAAGAGTTCTATTCAAGTTTAGACGAGAAAAGCAAGTCATTATTTGAAGTTAGAGCTTACGATAGCTTTCCTACAGCAACATATTTATTTATTGATAAGGATTTAAAAAATGGCATGATAAGAACCGAAACAAATTTATTCGGATTTTACGCTGATGAATTACCCAGTTTTGAAGTTTTGAATAGTTCAAATTCAACTTTATATCAAGTTTTAATAAGAAGCTTTCAAGAAATTTGGGGAAAAGCCAATTCAATATTTTAAAATATAAAAAGCGTAATACATTCTAGTTTAATATTTTCAAAAATATTTTTGTTAATCGTTTTAAGTTTTATATTATCAGTCAATAATCGGCTAATCAGGAAAGGGCAGGCTTTTCTTTTGCCCTCCCGACACTCCGTCAGCTGACGGACGACTCCGCACAGGGCGGTTCATCAGATTAATCCGCCTTAAAAATTGGCGGACAGGTCGGCGACAAAGATTGGCGGATGAAAAGCAATCCAGAGTTGACGAACGGAAATGAGACCGTAAAACTGTTACGTACGGTTCTGTGCGGGGAT
>WJKD01000039.1 GCA_014729315.1 Promethearchaeota archaeon
ATGCTAATATATCAAAGGTTACTTATCTAATAAAAAATTAATTCAAATTTTTCAGTCCAATTTGAATAAATAAGTGAATAAATTATGAATAACAAAAACCTAATTAGAAGTTTAATATTATAGTCTTTTGAATAAATAATTTAACTTGCCATTGCAATGTATCGTTC
The DNA here is from genome assembly GCA_014729315.1 of Promethearchaeota archaeon. Next base: position 168 of record WJKD01000039.1, read on the forward strand.
CAAATTACACACGCTTTTCACCTTTTCACCCTCAAAACACCGCAGATGATGCGTGAGCGACTTCTTGAACTGGTCAAAGAGCGGATAAAAGGTGTTATAGACCGCTTCCTTCTTGATCTCCCGCCATACAGTCTCGATGGGGTTTAGATCGGGAGAATAAGGGGGCAACTTGACGAGATCCAACCTCTTTTGTTCGAAAACGAATTTATCCACACTTTTTGCCCGATGGGCGGGTGCGTTATCAACGATGATGTAGATTTTTGGGGCGTCGGGATATTCCGTGAGGATGGCGTTCAGAAAGGTAATAAAACAGTCCGCGTTCAACCTCTCGATGTATTGGAAATGACTCTCTCCGGAAAGTGGGTTGACGAACCCGAACACGTTCAATCGTGCGTGCGTGCCGTAGATCGGTAAGGTCGGGGTTTCGCCCTTCCTCGCCCATCGTCGGCGGGGGATACCCGATTGGTAAAATGTGCTCTCGTCTTGAAATAGCACGACCTCCCCCTTCTTGAGGTTTGAGAGGAGCTCCTTTAAGCCCCGTTTAAATTCGCGTTTTTTTTGGGGTCTCCTTTTGCCGGCATCGGTCTCGGCTTTACTTGGACGATGTCGTTGCGCCTCAGCATCTTGTAAATCCCGCTCTCGGACATCTCCTTGTCGAATTCTCGGGAGACGTGGTTTGAAATAGCTTTCAAAGTCCAGGTACTGAACCGGTATCCCGATTCTCGGGGGGAGTGCAAGATCGTCTCTATGAGCTGCTCTCTCTCGGCTTTGTTTAGCTTTTTCGGGCGACCCGACGGTTTATCGATCCGTATGCCTTCGAGCCCCTCCCGGTTCCAAGCCTTTATCCAATTGTATACCGTTTGCGTACTGACGAGAAAAAGATCGGCGATCGCCTCGCAATCGGGATAATAATTGGTGCGGTATGCCTGAAGGAGTGCCAGGTACCGCCTTGCTTGCTTTAAAGACGATTCTTCTCGGGCTAATTCTTCTAACTCTTCCTTTTCTAGGTGGGGGACGACTTTCACGGGTAACATATACATAGTACCCCAATATTTATTAACTAAGGGGTGTGATATCTGGATAGATACGATCAAAAAATTCTTTCGAAAAAGACTATAGTATTATTTTTAAGTATTAGGATATCTATGAAATTCAAATAAAATTTTATCTGGTTTTTATTTGAGTATGGGATTATTTTTGACTAAATAGAACCTATTTTGTTCAGGTCTTTTTCAATGGGACTTCTTTTTTTCAAATTTTTTGATTATTATCGTCTAATTATACTGAAAAACGACAGGAATCAATATGTTTTATTAAAAATGAGTAAGTATTTCTTTTCGAACAATTATTACTTGTAGGTTCTTATAAAAGTTTAATAATAAATTTTTATATTATGTTATTTGTATTTGAAATTAGATATTAATAAAACTTCGTTATTTATCTTTTAAGGGCGTAATACGTGAAAAATATCGACAATAAGTCTATTGAGTCTTGTCCACACAAAAATGTGAAGAAAGATGGTCCATATCTAGTTTGTCAAGATTGTGGAGTAGTTTTAGAAGAGACTTTCGATTTTGAAGACAATAAGCCCTTTTCTAGCATATACAACGATGATCAATATAATTACGAGCGAAATATCAAACTCAGAGATTCTAAAGCAAAACGAGATCCCAAGGTTAAACAAAAATATGACAAAATCATGGTGCTCGAGAGATGGTTCCGAGACTATGAAACTAGTTTTACAGAACAAAAACGAACAATACAGATGTTGAAAGGTTATAATATAAAGATTGACGATGCTAAATACATGTCGATTAAAAAGCGTTATTTAAAATACAACCGAAAGCATCGTAAAAGTTATCAGAATATGGTTATTATTTTTCTCGCTATAGTGTGGATGGAAATAAAAAATACAACAAACATCAGAGTCGAACGGTTTATAGAAATATGTGAAATATTAGGGCATAAAATTAGTAAAAAGATGCTCGCTTCAGCAATGCATAAAGTCCGAAAAACAGAAACCTATTGGAATAAGATTAAAAGCGTTCGAGAACTTGAAAAGCAGATTAAAGAAAGAATTAAGATTGTGTTTCAAAAAGATTTAAACAATGCGTCTTACGAGGAAGTTGAAGAGTACATTCCGACTGAAGAAAGTTTTGAAAAGATGAAAATAGAAATGCAATTATCATTAGATAGATTGTTAAAAAAAATTTCCTATAATGATTTGCAAAATCTTAATTACAAGGCTTTCACTGCGGGCTTGCTTTATTATGTTGGTCAAACTATATCCAATCGCAAAATTTTTACACAAAATTTGGTTGAAGAAATGTCAAAATTCTCCAGTACGACAATTCGGAAAAAATATCACATTCTTATAGATATTTTAGGGGAACCGAGCGAACAACCTAAGATTAAGATAAGTTAAAAAGATTTATTATCAATACTATTTTTGATGAGTATAAAAAATCGTTAAAAGGAATTACACTTATACTTAATTATAAATTGAGAATATAAATCATTCTATTTTTAAATCATGTCACAAGCCTTAGTATCCGAGGAAAATTATTTTAATAAGTCCGTAGATAGATTACTTCAAGATTTTAATACTGATTCCGTTGATGGTCTTTCTGAAGATGATGTTAAGGATCGTTTGGAGCGTTATGGTTTTAACGAATTACCCAAGATCAAGAAATCTATTTGGAAAATTTATTTAGCTCCTATATTTAATTTTCTTATTGTTATACTTCTAATTACGGGTATTATTGTAATTATATTAGGTTCGCCTGAAAGCACAATAATTACCTTCACAGTTGTAATAGTTAATTCTGGTACTGCGATAATTCAGCAATTTCGAGCTCAAAAAGCTTTAGAATCGTTACGTCAAATTTCGGCTTTAAAAGCAAAAGTAATTAGAAATGGCATTGAAATGGAAATTCCTACTAAAGAATTGCTACCTGGGGATATCGTTCTCCTAAGTCAAGGCGATAAAGTTCCTGCAGATGGTCGCATAATCGAAGCTATGAATTTAACGGTTGATGAAGCACCCTTGACAGGTGAAAGCGAGCCAATCGACAAAAGTGAAAAACAGATTGATAAATACGATTTACCCATTCAGAATCAATCTAATATGGTTTTTATGGGAACCTATGTCCACACGGGAAGGGCTAAAATATTAATAACGGGAATTGGGGCTAAAACAGAAATTGGAAAAATCTCAAGCCAGTTAAACGAGATGGGAAGTATAGAAGATATTCCTTTAACTAAAAAGTTAAATAGATTAGGCTCAATACTTGCAATTATAGTTATTATTAATTTATTTATTCTAATCATCTATAAGTTTACTCTCTTAAGCAATCAAAACAAATTTGTTGAAGAAGAAATCAGCAAAGCGTTAGTAAGCTCCATCTTGAGAGCAATGAATATTCTTCCGATTAATTTACCCCTAATGACGACGCTAATTCTGATAACGGGTGTGTTAAAAATGGCTCAGACTGGAGTTATAATAAAAAACTTATCAGCAATTGAATCCTTAGGCAGAGTTTCGGTTATATGTTCTGATAAGACGGGAACGATAACGAAAAACGAAATGACGGTAGAGAAATTTTACTTATACAATAATGAATTTACTGTAACTGGTTCGGGGTACGAGGCAGAAGGGGAGATACTAAACGAAGGAAAACCAGTGAAATTAGACGATGCCCCAACTTTTGAAAATTTTATTGATTCAATCGTTCTAAATAATAACGCTAATCTGGTGTATGAGGATGTAAAGGTAAAGATAAAGGATATAAGAGAAAAAGCAGTAAGAAAAGCCATAGGATCTCCCACCGAAGCGGCATTATTAGTTTTGGCGGAGAAGGCAGGATACGAGCCTTACGATGTAAGGAAAAAGTATAAAATTATATCAGAATTTTCCTTTAACTCTGAAGTCAAAAGGATGACAACGCTTTGCAGGTCATTGAAAGACGATTCGGATATAAAGGCATTTGCCAAAGGTGCCCCCGAAAAGATAATCGAAATCTGCTCACAGATTGAAATAGAAGGTAAGCCAAAAGAATTCACAGGAAAGTTAAAACTAATGGTAAAGAATCGGGTATATGAAAGAGCTACACAAGGTTATAGGACTTTAGCAATCGCGTATCGTCATTTAGATATCGTAGACCAACCAATTCGACAAGAAATAGAAGAAGATCTCATCTTTTTAGGTTTTGTTTCAATAATGGACCCTCCTAGACCTGGTGTAAGAGAATCCGTTGAAGAGTGTATGTTGGCAGATATAAAAGTTATTATGATCACAGGAGATCATCCATCAACTGCGAAAAAAATTGCCTCTGATATGAAAATCTATAAAGACGAAGACTTAGTTGTAGAGGGTAAAGAAATAAAAAATATTAGCGATGAAGCCTTTCAAGATGTCACCGTATTTGCACGAGTTGCTCCAAGCGATAAAGAGATCATTGTAGATAAATATCAAAAAAAAAATAAAGTCGTTGCCATGACAGGCGACGGTATTAATGATACTTTAGCGTTAAAGATGGCTAACGCAGGTATAGCAATGGGAATTACGGGAACTGATGTTGCCAAAGAAACTGCCGATATGATCATCTCCGACGACAATTTCACTTCTATTGAAAAAGGTGTTAAAATTGGGAGAGGACTTTTTTCCAAAATAAGAACTGTAATTTATTTTTTTATTTGTCTCAATATTATGGAAGCAATTATATTTTTTGGATATGAATTTATTCCTACTTTCGAATTATTTCGATCTGAATGGCAACATATATATATCTACGGAATTGTACACTCTTTCCCCTCTTTAGCTTTAGTTATAGATACGCAACCAAAATATATAATGCAAGAACCTCCACGAGACGAAGAACAAATATTAAATAAGAACATGTGGATTATGCTGTTAATTCAAGCCTTTCTGATGGGAATTGGATTAATCTTAGCCATACAACTTACACTAGCACAAATAATTCCACTAAATCAATTAAATATAAATCCTTTTTACAGTTATATACCTGAAGAGACATCAAGAACAGAACTGACTCACATGAAAGCAAGAACAATGTTTATAACTACTTTATACATCGAAGAGACTATGTTTTTGTGGTCATTTAGGAGACCTAATCAATCACTTCTAAAAAGTCTTAAGGAAGAATTCAATCCTGTGTTATTGTTTATTTGCATTTTTACGCTTACTTTACACGTCCTCATCATTAACTTCTCCTACATTGTGAACTTTAACATAAACGAAACACTCGGTCTGAATCTCCAATTGAATTTCATGTTTTTAGCACCTGAAGACTGGTTAATTTGTATAGGTTTAGCTATCCCGGGAATTTTCGGAATTGAAGGTTTCAAATATTATACAAGAAAAAAAGGCATTATAATATGATTGTTGTTCCCTAATATTTTCCTTAAGTAAGTATAACTAGAATATTTAAAAGAAAAAGTAGAAAATATTTAATTAGATTTTCAATTCTGGGTGCTTCTCTATTTCCTGTCTCACTTGCTTCAGTTTTTCACCGTGGAGACTATATGATTTGAAAAGAAGTATTGCGATTGTAAGAGCTATAGCAGGAAATATGAACATTAACGATTTTAGTCCAAAAGCGACTAGTTCAGGATCAGCGGGGACTGGATTATATTCTTGCTCCCAACCAATATTTCCAAACATTATTGCTACAGTTATAATTACTAAGATAACCGCAGATCTTTGGATAAATAGCATGACTCCATAAAAGCTAGCCCCTCTTCTTACTCCGAATTTAAGAGCATCTTCGTCAATTACATCGGAATGCAAAAGATCCGTATAAAACATCGAACCAGCGATTGGAAAACCCACTGCTGCTGTCGTGATCATAAAAATACTCTGACATTCTTCTCCTGACATGAAAAAATATGGGATCAAAATGAGTATCCAGACACTCAAATTTATGATCATCGCGTTTCGAATGCCTAATTTTAGGCCTATTTTTCTATGAATTGGCATCGAAATTGCTGCCACCACAAATGCCAACATTAAGCTTAATCCTACTAACATAGCTCCTTTTGAAACTCCAAGAACATGTTCGGCATATATAGGCATAACTAATGGAAGTATGGTAAAGCAATACCACATCATCGTATTCGCTAGCGTGAATTTTAAAAATGATTTGCTTTTTAATGTCGTCTTAAAAGACTGAAAAATGGAAGGGCGTTTCTTAAAATCTTCGACAGTCTCCTCTCTTTCCTTGATACCCCAGAAAGTAAAAGGTATAGCAGCTAAAAGAGTGATAACCGCGACAATTACTCCCATCGTAAGATATTCACCTTTAATCCGAGATATAGAAGCTTCACTATCTGGAACTAAATCTGATATTATCAATGCTGGTATAAGAGATCCTAATATTAACGCAATAACAAATGTGATATTCCTAAAAATCTGGATTGATGCGCGTTTTTGTTCGGTAGGAAATTGGTCTGGAAAGATTGCGTTCATATTTACATTAAACATGCTATAGACCAATTCGAATAGAACAATTACTACGAGAAAATAAATAAATTCAGGAATTTTACTTGCCGTTTCAAAAGGTACGTAAAATAAAAAGATCATCAAAAGCGCAAGAGGAAATATTGCTATAATTATAAAAAATCGCCGTTTACCAAATTTTTTTTTATGTTTAGTTCTTTCAGATAGTGCACCTACTAATGGGTCGTTTACAGCATTCCAAACACCCCATATAATATATGCCGACACTATTAGCACTAATGGCAATCTTACTACAGTAAAATAATAGGTAAAAATTAAAAATTGAAATACTTGGTAGGTTAATTGATCAGGTATGGCAGAAATGCCAAACAAAAATTTTTCCTTTAATTTTAAGGGTTCTTCGCTCATAATATTTCAATCACTCTTATTTCAATAAATTAAATTTGCAAATCAAATCAAATTTAATCTTGATTCTAGTATTGAATTAGATATTATTTAAATATTGTGATACAAAATATTACAAAGTACTATTAATATGTGATCAGCAATAATTTTTAGAAGAGCGTTAATTCTAATCTCAATACTAAGTTTAGTTTTCTGAGAGTTGAAAATCAATTCGAATGGTCGTATCGGAAATATTACTCGATTCTTGATTTAAAACAAATTTAAACTGCTTCTTCATTAAATATTCTAGAAATGATTTCACAAATAGGGAAAAATTATAATTTAATGAATGTATTCCGTAAATAAGAATAGAATTTTTATCGGTTCTGACATAATTTACTTTCTCGAACCAATTGGCCTCGCTTGGTCCTATTCCATCCTTAAAAGTTAGTAACATCGAATCCAAATCCTTTTTTGCTTTCTTATCGATTATGTGAATATTAAATTCATTTAACCAAACTTTGGCAATATCTTTCGCCAGATTTCTGATTTCATGCTCATTCGCAAAATTTAGAAGACCTTTCAATAAATTCTTTCCTATAAGCATAGTATCGGATTTGATTAACACCTCTTTAAGATTAACCCATTCGTTGAAAGAATTTCTTAAAAGTTCACTTTTATTAATATTCTTCTCTTTAGAAATCGCATCTATTTTTTGATAGGTATCTTCGTCTAGTCGCAAGCTCATAATATATGATTGCTTTTTTGATTTCTTCTTATCTATTTTCGTATTTGGCATCTATTATCAATTTATTATAATAAAAAGTAATTATTTAAATCTTGTGATACATATTATCACGATGTAATATTTATTAAAAAAAAATCATGTAATTAATTGTTAAAATGAATTCAACAAAATATATTTTAATAACCCCTAAACTATTAGAGATGAGCTCATGAGCGAAAAGATGAATGTATTATTTATTATTTCTGATCAACACCGGGCAGACCACATGAGTTGTTCAGGTCATAAAATTTTAAGAACACCTAATCTTGACCGATTCGCAAGCGAAGGAGTAAGATTTTCCAATGCATTCTGTACAAATCCAATGTGCATGCCAAATAGAGCGACACTTTTAACTGGGCTTTATCCTAATGTACATGGGGTTAGGAGCAATGGGATGATACTATCTGAAGATTTACCTACAATCACTCAAACCCTTGTTAATCGAGGTTGGCGCACAGCTGGTATTGGGAAATTTCACCATCAATACGATTGCCCAGCATATCAAGTTAAGGAAGTAAAATCAGCTGAAAGTTTTTACGATTGGGTTTTTCCTGACGATTCAGTTTTCACACCTACTGGCGAAAATTTTCCAATTCCCTACTACCATTATCAAGAGGTCGAAATGGTACTTGGTCACGGAACCGCTTTAGCAGGGCATTATATGGATTGGTTAGAAGAAAGATCTCCAAAACATGTAGAGACAATGAAAAAACGATGGCAAAATCTTGATGCGGCTTTTGGACCGTTTGTTGAAAGTGATTTGCCGGTAGATCTTTATCCAAATGCATACATAGTGGAAGAAACTATAAATTTTCTTGAAAGACACGCTCGAGGCGATTACGGGGAAAAACCTTTTTATATTCATTGTTCTTTTCCAGATCCTCATCATCCTCTTAATCCTCCGGGGAGATATAAAGAGATGTATAGTCCCGATAATGTCGAACTCCCTGCAAATTATGACGACTTAGAAAATTTGCGAGACCATCCCTTTTTTAAAGACTATATCAATGTTATGCCTGGAGCTATGCTGAGAGAAACCAACGAAGTAGAGCTCCGAAAATTTATTGCCTACACATACGGTATTATTTCTTTACTTGATGATAGCATCGGGCAAGTACTTGCCGCCATAGAAAAATTAGGATACGCTGACAATACCATAATAGTATATACGAGCGATCATGGAGATTTAATGGGAGAACACGGAATGTTATTCAAAGGACCTTCTCCCTTTAATGGGGTTTTTCAAATTCCTATGATATGGAAGGTACCTGGGCTAACCAAACCCGCAGTCACAGACACTCTGATAAGTTCGATAGACTATCCTAAGACAATACTAAATTTATTAGGAATTCCTGAGAGAAAACATCCTCCCAATATGCAAGGATATGATATGACGCCAGTTTTAAAAAATCCTAAAAAAAAAAAATTAAGAGATTGTTGTTTAATAGAGCATGATGAGGAAGTTGGTCCTAAGGGACCTCTGTTCTGTAGATTGAGGCATTTAATCACAGAAGATTACAAATTAAGTATTTATGAGGGTATAAGGGGATATGGAGATA
>WJKD01000356.1 GCA_014729315.1 Promethearchaeota archaeon
ACTTTACACGATATTGGTGCGTAAAGTTCGCCAATCGCCTTTACTGATTCAATTTCTGCCATCTCATCTCCTCTGGTAAATTCCTGACCGATTTCGGGAAATTCCACATAAACTATATCTCCAAGCTGCTTTTGCGCAAAATCGGAGATACCGATTACAGCTTCGTTTTCTTCAACTCTCACATATTCGTGTGTTTTTGAATATTTCAAATTTTTCGGTATATTAAATTCCATACTCTCTCACATCTTCAAATTTTTCTTTTATCAAGATTAAAAATTAAATATTTCTATAAAAGGGTGTGGAAACAACTTCAGCCTCTTTTAATTTATTTCGAATTTTAATTTTGAGAGGCGTTCCTATTTGACTATGAACCGTTTCAACTAATCCCAATCCAATTGTCTTATCTAATGTTGGCGAATATCCTCCCGAGGTGACGTAGCCTATTTGGTGATTGCTTTTAAAAATCTTATAGTTTGCCCGAATAATTCCCGGTTCTTTTAGGGTTAATCCCACTATGATTCGCTCTGTTCCTTCTTTTTTCTGTCGTAATAAAGCTTTTTTGCCGATAAAATCAACATTCTCCTTAGGCTTAACCACCCAAGGCATTCCTGCTTCTATTGGTGTGATCTGATCGCTGATCTCGTGCCCGTATAAAGAGTAGCAAGCCTCTAAGCGGAGAGTGTCGCGCGCCCCCAATCCAATTGGGCGAGCTCTGGTATCTATTAACATTTTCCATATCTCTAATGTGTAATCATTATTAAAAGATAATTCAAACCCCATTTCTCCGGTATACCCCGTTCGAGCGATTATGACTGGATAATTTTTTAAATTAATATGTTTAAAGAAAAAACGCCCTATCTCGCTTAAATCAGTTTCTGAAAAAAGAGTTAGATATTCTTCTGATTTTGGACCTTGAAACGCTATTCGACTTCTCTTCAATGTAACATCTTTTAATCGGACATCAAAACCTTTTGCGTGTGATTGAATCCAGTCGAAGTCTTTTTGAGTATTAGAAGCGTTCACGATAATTCTGAATTTTTCTTGAGACTCCATATAATAAATAGCGTCATCTACTACCGTACCATTTTCGTAGCAGATACAAGAATATTGACTTTTACCCGGTTTAAGAGCCTGCAAATCGTTGGTCATTAAATATTGAAGTAAATCAAATGCACCAGAACCAATAATTTCGAATTCTCCCATATGGGAAATATCGAATAAGCCCGCTTCGTTTCTCACATATTTGTGTTCGGAGATAATACTTTCGTACTTAAGCGGCATTTTCCAGCCCGCAAATTCAGTCATCTGCGCACCAAGCTCTACATGAGTTTTGCAAAGCGGGGTTTCTTTTAAATCAGAATTTTTACTCATAAACTTTTCTTTTCCCTTTTAATTAACCATAGAGAATAATATCATTTAATTGTTATTAAAAAAATTGAACTATTTAGAATTGTTCAATTAATTTCCAAATAATAAACTTTAAATCGATTAATATTCAAATAATCCAACAACACTCCGACATTTTATGCAAAGTAATCGGTATATTTTATCTCTCAAAATCCGAAATAATGATTAGATTCAAAAAATAATTAGAAATAATCATCCTATAAATTCTTATCAATATCAGTTGATTTATTTTATTATAATAGAAACAATAAGTAAGGGAGGTCAATCATAAGTTATGATTGCTGAATATATTCTTGTATGGACACCCGCCGAACGCTTATTATCGGCTATGGCAGTTACGATCGGACTCATCTGTGGCTTCTTGTATTTAAGAAATGGATATAAACGAAAATCTCGAGAAGAAAAGCTTGTGATGATCGGATTTGGCTCGTTCTTGATAGGTATAACTGTAGACATGTTAAGTTATTATCTCGTCGAATTTTTCACACCTGGATACTTGATTCATCATAATTATTATGGAACCTACGATATCTATACTTCAGAAATAATAATGATAGATAGGATTGGTTTTATTTCTCAAGCAACAGGGTGCATTATCTTCTATTTTACTTTTGAGTATATTACAAAGCGAACGTATTATATCTTCACCATCGTTCAAGGGATTTTGCTAATTTTGCAAATATTCTTACCTTTCCAAATGACATTATTTATATATAATTATATTCAGGCATCCACTCTCTCAATATGGATTCCGACAATTATATTTTATCTCTATACTAAGTGGTCACCGAAGGAATTTAAAGCTATCTCCTCAATATTGTTTTTAGGATTTATCTTCTTGACTTTTAGTAGAGCTTTATACTCTAAATTCATCAAAATCCTCGAAATAATCCCTCTCTTTGTAGCGCCATTACTCTATATCCTCGGTTCACTGATTATGGTTTCACCATTATTTATCAAAACAGAAGTTTTCTCGGAAAAACAATATTACTTTTATTTTGTAGGATGGTCGTTTATCATATCGTTTTCTTTGTTTATCGTATTTATGATTTACCTTGGTCTAATTGTAGAGTTGATATTAGTCTTTATTATTGATCTATTATTTACAATTCTTCTCTTTTATTTAATACATTTAACACTCAAGAAAGACTCAAATATTGCCGAAGAGAAGAGTTCTTTCCTTAAAAAAAGAGATTTATTGAGTGTTTTTTCCAGATCTCCGCGCTTGACCGAAGAGGAGGTTTCCGTAGCGAAAGAACGCAAAATCTGTTTGATATGTAAAGGCAAGGTGTCCGGATATGATATCTACTTATGTCGGGAATGTAGTTCTCTTTATCATAGGAAATGCGCAAAACAGCTGGAAGATTTAGAGAACGCGTGCTGGGCGTGTAACGCTCCGATAAACCGTTCAAAGCCAGTAAAGCTCGAAGCTGAGTTAGAGAAAAAACCCGAAAAGTTCAAAGGAAAAAAGTCATTAGATTAAGATTTTTAAAAAATAACTCACGATTGAAGGCTTGATAATTTTCGTGATCTGCAGCCCAAACATTAATTTCGTGTTCGGGACTCGTTGAAAAAAGCCATTCAAAATACCTATCGTTGTGTAAATATCCATATGCTACTACGTATTCACCATAGTTTAAGGTGTGGTGTTTACTCATTCTCACATGTCCGCCTATTTTCTTTTCCTCACTGGAATCGCTTTTCATATTAATTATATTGGGATTCTCGAACTTAGTGCTTAATAATAAATTATTCGTAGTAAAGCATACTGAAAGTAGAAATAGCAATACGAAAATGGACACTAAAATTGTTTTTTTTCTATTCATGTCAAATATTATTTCTTGTTTTCTACCCCCATTTGGATGAGTTTTTGTTTAAAGAAAAAGTCCGCTCGTACGAGCAGCAGAAAATGTCAAAAGCCGAGGCGTTAGAAAATCTCAAAAAGTTGCTCGAACGTGAGAGCGACTATAGAAAAGCGATGAAGTGCGTTCAAGCGATCGGGAAGCTGGAACCGACGATCGATGGGGACTTCAAACATTTGGAACAACTCAGCGTTTCCGACGAGCATAATATGGTGCGCTCGGCGGCTGTAGAAGTTTTAGGGAAATACCACGCCGAACGACTCGTGCCTGTTTTGGAGTGGATCGTCAAAAACGAGCAATCGTTGGTGGTACTCTGGGAAGCTTATCATACAATAAGTTTATATCTAACACGCAAACGAACTAAAGAGCAAACCAATGCTAAGATCTCTGCCCTTTAGAGGGATTTTTGTTTCATAAAAAATGAATTAATTGCTCGGCTGAGACTAGCGTATGATATTAGACCTGAACCTAAATTTTCCAAATCAAAAAACGGAGAGTATAAGGATGGCGTTCATATTGACGATCTACTCTTGTTATTTAAGTCTCACGCTAAAGCAGCAAAAGAGGTTTATTTAAACGGCGTAGAATTCGGCGAAAAGCCGATGGACCCCGATTTTAGCTCGTTTCTCCTAGAAAGACTTAAACAAAAATCGTTTTTAAACCGACGTAGTTTCGGTTATTTAGGCCGTAACTTAGATAACTTAGACGGGTTAGATAATTTAGAATATTTAAATCTCTCCTACAATCGTATCTGCGCCGAATTTGATTTAAACCTCAAGAGTTTAAAATCCTTGCATTTAGACGGCAACCCGATGAGTACGGAATCGTGAATATAGCCTATTAAAAAAAGAAATGTTTTCAAGAGCGCAGAGATACTTTATCATCTAATTTTTTTCTCAGATCGTTTTTATATAAAAAATATGTAAGGTTCTCTCTTTTTTTTAAAAACACTTAAATTGTATTTAAGACCCGATTGTTGCTATGCTTCATATTTTTTAAGTTAAGAAACGATATATTTAAATATGATCAAATTAATTATTTTTTTAAAAACATCGCTTTTTTATAAAAAACTGACATACTTTTTTTATAAAAAAAATCTATAAGAATATAAAAAAAATAATAAACAAAAAGAGGAACAAAAATGAGTGCTAAAATAGATAAAATTGCGTCAATTTTAAAGGAGCTCGAAAAAAATTGCGAAGTGAACAATAGCGCACTTGTATCGCTTAAAGGACAAATGATGGCTTCAGCTTTACATAACGATGTAGATGAAAAAGGTCTCGCTGCTATGACAGCCGCCTTAACTTCAGTCGGTAATAGAGTCGCTTCCACTTTGCAATCAGGGAGCACGGGAAGTATCGTGATTACGGGAACCGACAAATTGATAATTGTCCATCAATTAGCTCAAGCAGTCTTAATTGCATTAGCTCCAGCCGACGCCAAGATTGGATTAATTGATTTCGAGATTAATGCCGCCTTAGATAAAATTAAGATGGTGCTCGGTTAAACGCCATATATCAGCATTTTTTTCGATTTTTTAATTTTTTTTAATTAAATTAGTTACCAACCAATTAGCATTTTCGAAACTTTAAATACTTGAATTAAAATGAAATTAATAAGTAGAAGTGAGAAACTATGAATGAAATAAGAGAGAGACTTGTAGCGATTTTGGATGACATCAAAACTGAGATCACGATAAATCGAGCGAGCCTAATTACTGAGGATGGCTTAGTCATAGCGACCAATAGCGACATTGAAGATATGAACGACGAGATTAACGTCAATTTCGCTGCCATCTCTGCGAGTATCCTTTCTATGGCAGAGAGAGGTATCGAGATTATCAACGACAACAAGATTCTTGAGCAGATAAAAATTGATGCAGGGTTTGATCAAAATAGCGACGCCGATTTTACTATACTGATTACCAGAGTCTATTCGAATGTTCTCTTGCTCTTAATATTTCCGAAGTCGGAAAACATCGGTCTTATTCAATATGAAACGACAAAAAATGTCAAGAAAATAAGAACAATGATTAAGCAAGACACGTCGAGGGAGCTATTCAATAGTTTAGGATCTCTGACATAAGGAAAAAATTAAATAAAAGGAGTTTAATTGAAATTAAATCCAAACGAAGTTTTGGATATAAAGAAACAGAAAAATAGAATAACAAAAATTTAAACGAAATGAACGAGGTTTTCTTATAAATTGATTAA
>WJKD01000357.1 GCA_014729315.1 Promethearchaeota archaeon
AATTACAGCAATAAGAAGAAAAATATATATCCAATTATATATATACATATCTATTGCAGATTAAAATGAAAACAGATATTATATGTTTAAGATTACACTCTTTAAGCGAATAATTAGTAAACCAAATATTTAGATAATTTTAAAAGAGGCTATAGATACTTATAGTCATAAGGACCAGTTGCCTAGTCTGGATCGGGCGCTGGCTTGCGGAGCCAGAGGTCGGGGGTTCAAATCCCTCCTGGTCCATATTCTAATTGTTCGCTAGCAGTATTAAATCTTTTTATGCTTAAATCTACACAATTCGAAGAGAATTGAACAGTCGGCGGTAGGAGATCGGTTTGCGCTTGGACGACAAGAACCTTCCCTCTGCGTCTAAATAGAACTGCTTTCCCAGACACGTGAAGGGGGTTAAACTTGGAGCCTTTAAAGAAGGTAAGTATTGTGATACCAATCTTCAAAATTTTCAAATCTTTCCGATTGAAAATCTTGTATTAATTCTCCTTGAGCATCGCTTTCGATGATGTTAAATTTGTTATCTATGATATCACTATTTCCATCAGCAATATTAATTTTCCATTCCGGATCTTTAGCTAAATCAAAAAGTTTAGGATCAGATTTGTCGTTTTTGGTAATAAGAGCGTAATCATTGTCTTTATATAAGGTCCATAAGCTCATACCACAGGTAATGTAATCTCGACCTTCGATGAGATGATCGCCATCTTCAACAAAGACCGAAAGATCTTTACTCCCTTCTATTTCCTTCGGAATTTCTTTACCCAGAAATCCAAAAATCGTCGCTAAGATGTCGTAATTATATACGTAAGATTTCCCTACTCTTTTCGTTCCGCTCATGTTTCCGGGTGGTTTTATCATTAAAGGCAGATCCACTAATTCTGGAAACATATATTGAGGTACTTTTCCAATGGATCCGTGTTCTCCGAGATTGTGTCCGTGATCGCTAATAAGAATTATTAAAGAATCTTCATAGAGCTCCATTTGCTTAACTCTCTCTATAAAGTATCCAAACCACGAGTCACACAACGAAACTTCTCCGGCGTAACACGACCTCATGCATTTTAATTCTTCTTTCGATAATAAATTAAGATTTTGACCGTATATCGGTTGAATAATCTTGCTACCTCCATAATCGTTTTCGAGATATTCTTTCCAGTAAGTTGCTGGAGGATTCCACGGTTCGTGAGGATCAAACTCGTCAATTAAAACAAAATGATTTTTTACATCCTTGCTTAGTTCAATGGATTCTAAAGCCTTTTTGAAAGTTTTCGCTGGAAACCATTCTTCCTCTTTCTTTCTATCTTGAATATTTGTAAAATATTTTTTGAGGAGTAATTTTTGAACCTGTACTTCTCCTCTATTTCTCGATGTTTTCTTAGGAATGTGTTTTTTAACAATAGAATTCAAATCTGAACGAGATCCTTTAAAAGTTGGC
Source organism: Promethearchaeota archaeon (assembly GCA_014729315.1). The sequence continues at coordinate 1,451 of WJKD01000357.1, forward strand.
TTAAATTTATCATATTCGTGTCCCCGAATCAAATGCCACTCGTCAAAACCTAGCTGAAAATTCATGCACGGTTTAAATTGATGATAAGTGCTGGTGATAAATGTTGTAAGGTAATTTTGTCTATTCAAATGTTCTGAAATGTGAGTATGATCGTGAGGAATGGGGCTCCATCCAGGTGCTTCAACAAAATCATCTGTTCTAAAGGGTAAATCGTTATTAAAGGGAAAAGTGCGTATCCCTGTATGAATTGCTCGTCTTACGGGTATTGTTGGTAAAGATTCGGGATAAGCTTTATCAAACACAATCGCATCCTTGGCAAATTCATCAAAATGAGGTGTTTGTATCCAAGAGTTTCCGTAGGTTTTTCCCGTGTGATCTTTTCTTAATGTGTCGAAAATAACAAGAAAAATCTTCATATTACTTACAAATAACATAGATTCATAAAAATCTTTTTACATTTGAGAATAAGCGTTAACATTATGCAACTTATAAATTTTAAAATTCATTTTTTCAAGGAATTAGGTGGATATCACAATTAAAATAGGATCTCGCTCTATTATATTTAGTTACTAATAAGTGGTAATGTATTATGTACGAAGATATCGCGGTTATTTTTGATATGGATGGCGTGCTTGCGGATACTGGACCAATTCATTTCGAAAGTTGGAAGAAGATGGCAACCCAAGACGCAGGGGTTGAATTCACGCGAGAATTTTTTGAGAAGACTTTTGGTCAGCAGACTATTCCAATTACTAAAAAATTATTAGGTTCCAAAGTCAGTGAACATAGAATTAAAAATCTAGCTGATTTAAAAGAGGAGTATTATAGGGAAATGGTCGCTGATGAGCTCGAACCATTACCCGGCGTAATTGACCTTATAATAAACCTAAAAAAAAAGAAATTTAAGTTAGCCGTAGGTTCAAGCGGACCAAGAAAAAATGTAGAACTATTATTAAATAGTCTCCATATTCAAAATCATTTTGACATCGTAATTGCTGCCGAGGATATTGAGAAGGGAAAACCTGCACCAGACGTTTTCTTACACGTTGCGAATAGTATAAACATCCCTCCAAAGAACTGTTTAGTAATAGAAGACGCGCCCGTTGGGATAGAAGCCGCAAAAAGAGCAGGTATGAAAACGATTGCGCTGACTACGACCCATAATAAAGAAGAACTTAAAGAAGCTGACTTAATTATAGAAAATTTAACGGAAGTTAATGTTCAAAAAATATTAAAAATCCTCAAAAAGTAGAAGAAAGATGAATAAATTAATCTTCTTATGTATAGGAAATTCGCTCACAGCGGGTTATCCCGGCTATAATCCCGCTCCTGATGGTATATCGAAGGGATATGGAAATCAAAAATCTCAATACGAATATTGGTTAAAAATGTTCTGTATAGAATATTTGGAAAAGAATCTCGGTTCCATTGAGGACGAAATTTTAAAGGAGCTAGTTTTTGTTAATAAGGGTGTGCCTGGAGAGTTAACTCGAAACTTGCTAAGTCGTGTGAACATGGATTTAGTAAGATACAAGCCTAAGCCCCATTATTCTATTATCATTGGGGGTACCAACGATCTCGGGTGGAGAGTTGAAAATAGAACTATTTTAAAAAATATTCAAGAATTACACAGTATCTCTAGAACATTTGGGATAATATCAATTGGAGGAATTATTCCCCCGATAAGGATGGAACTGTCGAATTCAAGATATCACGAGAAAAAAGTTGAAATAAATAATTTATTAATAGATTATTTTAATTCCGAGAACATTCTCTATGCCGATTTATATGAGGGAATGCAAGACGAAAATGGAAATTTGAAAGGGGAATATGCATATAGCGACGGTTTACATTTCTCTGTTGAAGGATATAGACAGATGGGATCAGTAATTTTCCAAGATGTTATTAAGAACATCCTTTTAGATACCATAATCCATTAAAACGAATTACACATATAATTTGGAATTATGTCCAATATCCAAGCAAAAAATTGTACATTTTTTTAAATTCCTCGAGAATCTTCTCGTATTCTGCGTGGGCATCAACATCTGGGGAAATCACCTGAGTGTTAAGATCGTCTAATTTCGCAACTGAATTTAAGTCATTAATTAAACCAAGACCATAGGCAGCTAACAACCCACATCCTCTAAGACTTGATTCTGGTTCGCCTGCTAAAATTTGAGGAAGGTTCATGACATCTGCTTTTATCTTGTAGAGTAATTTGTTCCGGGTTGCGCCCCCCACACAATATACCTTATCAATATTAACGCCTAAATCTTTAAAATTCTGAAGATCTTTTCCAAGAGCTAGAGCTACTCCTTCCATGACTGATCGAGCCATGTGACACGCCTCATGGTTTAGACTCAATCCAAAGAAACAACCCTTTGCCAGTATATTCTCTTTTCTACGTTCACCAAGCATATAGGGGTAAAACAACAGTCCCTCGCTTCCAATAGGAACTTTTTCCGCCATTTGAATCATTATTTCGTAAGAAATACTTACCTTTGCAACAGAATCTAAAAAGTCCTTACACCACTTCATACTTAAGCCTCCAGTATCCAACATCGTAAAAGGAACCCATCCTTTTATGACATGTTTTAAATTTTGAACCAGCGGATGAATAATTGGTTCTTCCTTTTGTACAACAAAAAGCGTGCTCGTTCCCGTCATATCCACCGCCGATCCTTCTCCTACTAAACCTAAGCCTAATAAAGAAACGATAAAATCGCCTCCTCCGGCAATAACGGGAATATCTAAAGGTAAATTCAATTTTTCCGCAATTTCTTTTTGTATCTTTCCTATGGGTTCGTAAGAATTTTTTATTGGCGCAAACTTATCAATATCAATATCGAGGACTTCCGCCATTTGGGAGGAGTATTCTTCCCTTTCGTAGTCATATAAATAAGTTCCCGATGCC
>WJKD01000358.1 GCA_014729315.1 Promethearchaeota archaeon
ATTCTAGAGGCTGTCCATATCAATGTGCGTTTTGCGCAACTAATTATGATTTTAGAACACATTCGTTTACGAAGTTCAAAACCAATTTTCAAAGATTAGTGGAAATAGTGGAAAAATATAACAATAAATACCCCAAAATCGGTTTTGCTGACCAATCTTTTAATCGAGTTTTGATCCACGAGAAGATATTGGATTACATTATTGAGAAAAAATTAAACCAGAGGTTTATTTATTCTTGTCAGAGTCGAGTAGAAACGCTCTCCAATAATCCTGGTCTAATTGAAAAGTTCCAACAGAGTAAAATGATTGTTGGATTGGGATTTGAAACTGCAAATTCCCTCCTTTTAAAGGAAATGCACAAGACGATGAATCCTAAACACTATCTTAAGGTAACTAAGTTAATTCTGGCTCAATACCGGGAAATTGAGGGAATTCATTGTCGTTTAAATGTATTGTGCGGTTTTCCTGGCGAAACTAAAAGGACTTTCAATGAGACGATTGATTTTATCAAAAAATACGGATTGTACGATACTATACAAATTAGTCCCACGCTTTTTTCCAATTATCCAAATGTATTTGTTTACAAAAATATGGAATATTACAGGCAAAAATTTGGATCTAAATTCAATAAAAAATGGTGGAAAAACCCAGAAAACCCATATAAAAATGCTGTACCTAAAAAATGCTCAAAGAATTATCCTAGAAATCAGTTAATTTTCGATTATAAGGAGAAATACGCGAAATTACTTCAAGCCTCCAAGATCAATTCGTTTGCAGAACTGATTACTTGGAAAAGATTTTATAACAATTGGTGTAGTAAAACTTAATGTGAAAACCTTAATTTTTAATCTTTTGGAATGATCTATTGAAAATAAAACTCAAAATTGCTATTGATTTTAACTTTAAGTAAAATACAAAAAATATTAATGATTAATTAAGTCTATCTTCATTTAGAGATTAGAAAAAAGTATAGACGATTTTCATGACAATTCAAGATGAAATGAGAAAGATTGGCGAGAAAGCCCGAGATGCTGCATTTATTTTAAAGAACAGTTCAACTACCTCGAAGGACAACGCTCTTTTACGAATGGCTGATGAGTTGGAGAAAAATTTGGACAAAATAACTGAGGCCAATAAAAAAGATCTTGAAAACGCTAAAAAAAACAATTTAGAACAAGCAAAATTTGATCGATTAGTTCTAAATAAAGACAAAGTGAATAAAATTGCAGAAGGTCTAAGAGAAATAGCAGCCCTTCCAGATCCAATTAACGAAGTAGTATCCATGTGGCGGAGACCAAATGGGATGGATATTGGTCTAATTAGAGTTCCGTTAGGCGTGATTGGAATCATTTACGAATCAAGGCCTAATGTAACTGCAGATGCTGCGGGACTCTGCCTAAAATCTGGAAATGCAATTATCTTAAGAGGAGGGAGCGAAGCAATTCATTCAAATATAATAATTGCCGAAATTCTCAACGAAGCAGCTATTGCAGAAGGTTTACCAGAAAACTGCATTCAAATAATAAAGGATACCAATAGAGAATATGTTGGAGCAATGTTAAAATTAAAAGACTATATTGACGTCATTATACCGAGAGGTGGAGAATCATTAATTCAAAGAGTTGTTCAGAATTCCACGGTGCCTACAATCGAAACAGGGATTGGAATAGTAAGCATTTTTGTGAATTACGATGCGGATTTTGAAATGGCAAAAAACTTAATAATTAATGCTAAATGTAGCTATCCCGCTGTATGCAACGCGTTAGATAAAATCCTCGTACATGAAAAAATCAAAGATAAGTTTATCCCCTTCATAGTTGATGCGTTAAAGAATAATGGAGTCGAAGTTCGAGGTTGTGAAATAACCCAAGGATTAGCTCTGGATGTCATTCCCGCTACAGAAGAAGATTGGGGAGCAGAATACCTTAGCTTGAAAGTATGCATTCGCGTTGTTAAGGATATTAAAGAATCAATCGACATTATTACCAAATACGATTCTAAACATACAGAAACTATCATTACGAACAATTATGAGGATGCTCGTCGATTTTTGTATGAAATTGACGCTGCTGCTGTTTACGTAAATGCCTCGACACGATTAACTGATGGTGGTGTTTTTGGGTTAGGTGCCGAAATTGGTATTTCGACCCAAAAATTACACGCGAGAGGCCCAATGGGCGTAAGACAATTAACCTCCACCAAATACATCATCTATGGCAACGGGCAAATAAGAGAATAGATTGAGCTATTTAAAACTCAAGGATTCCTCTTTTTTAATAATATAAATGAAAACTTTTTATCATTACCCTAATTTTAAATCATAAAACCTTGTCTTGAACATGATTGAGATTTTTTTAATATCTTTTATCGTCGCTCTAACTGGAGCCCTTTCTCCGGGACCCGTCCTTACATTTACGATCTACAAATCTCTTCAAGAGAGAGGTTATCTAGCTGGATTCTTCATCATTCTAGGCCACGCAACACTGGAATTTTGCCTAATTTTAGTTCTACTTTTAGGAGCTTATATCTTTTTACAGAATCTAATTGTATTAACGCTTATTGGATTGATTGGCGGAATATTCCTAACCATTTTTGGTTTTTTAGTAATTAAGGACGCGCTGAAAAGCCCATTACAAATTAATGTCGAGTCTATTGACGAAAGTGAGATCAAAGGATATAAGGGCAATAGCTTTATAGGTGGGATCGTTATTAGTCTTTCCAATCCTTTTTGGAGTTTCTGGTGGGCAGTAATTGGTTTAGCACTGATGATTCATCTTGGAATTAGTTTTGACAATCCGTTAGGACTCTTATTATTTTTTCTGGGACACGAGTTAGGTGATTTTGTGTTCTATGTCCCTCTTTCAATTTTTATTTACATGGGAGGAAAATCACTTAATCCAAAAGTCTATAAATATGTGCTAATAGGATGTGGAATTTTTATGATTGCTTTTGGTATATATCTGGCATTAAATATTATTTTGTTTCCGCCAGATTTATAGAATATTAGAATTATTTTCGAGATAAATTTTCCCAAAAGAATTTGGATTGCTATTTTATTTATGTTTTTTTTTGAATTCGTTGATGATTTTGACATATTGCGATATAGGAATTATCCTAGGATTTCGACGAAAACTTGAGGGAATGGGGCTATCACACCTCGAACATAACGGTGAATCTTTCATCCATTCTTTAAATTCATCAGCATGGGCAGGATGACGGCATTTTGGACATAATACAACCCCTCTTCCTTTATCTTTGGGATACTCAGGAAGATCAAAGCAAAATATGCACTTAAAATCTTCTAACGACAAGATCCCCGCTTTTGGTTTATATTTATTAAAATCTAATGACTTTCTTGATGTTTTGGCAGTTCGAGCAGTTGTCTTAGGCTTGGTAGAAGCTCTCGATTTGGTTTTTCTTTTTACACTGGTTCTTTGACTTGTTCTTCGAGGAGTGGATCTTGCTCTCGAACGAGGAGTTGAAGATCTCGAGCTTGAACGTCTCGTTGTAGAACTTCTTACGGGGGTTGTTCTTAATCGATCGACTCTTCTTCTTTGTCGAGCAATAAAATCGGAAGTGACCTCAGGTATGCTTCTGCTTGAACCAAATAACCCTCTTCTTATAAATAAATACACGCAATAGATCGAAAAAAATAAAATAGTTAAATCAATGTAATTAAATGGATAAGGAGAATAAGTGGGTGTCAGAAAAGGCGCTAGAAACCTGACAATTAATAATTGGCTAAATAAATAGATCAAGACGAATATTATTAGAAAGATGGAATAAATTATAGCAAATTTTCTGGCTTTTACAGATTTATCTTTGTAAATAAATACTACGTGAAATTTCTTATAACATAAACGCAGTATGTTTAAACCATATAAAACGTATGGAAATGCAAATATTAGCGTCCATAAGCTTATGTAGAACAAGGGTAGAAATGATATTATATTTTGTCCTAAGAATCCCGTATAAAAACTCCAGAAATTATAAAAAAAGCCAACTAAAAATGGTAAGAATACAAAAAACGATGTATTATGAGGCGAATTAAACTCATTATAAGTTCTTCTCTTTGCAAAGAATTTAATGGTAAATAATATCCACAGACCGATATAAAACCATGTGAAAAAGACATTAGGAGAACCCCCGCTTAAGATACTAAAAAAGATAGCTAAAGCTAAGAATAAGAAAAAAATAATAATTGTTCGCTTCTTTACCAAATTTCACCACCAAAGGATAAGCGGTTCCGAAAACTTATTCTTCATCGTATTCGAGATATATAGCTTTACCTTCAACTATGGGGTTTATAAAATTTACCAATTCAGGTAATAATTCGGGAGTTATATCGCCTTGAATACTAAAGGGGACTTTAAACCATTTTTTGGATTTTAAATTTGCTCGAAATATTTCAAATCCGTATGATGTTCCATCAATCTGATAAGGATCTATGACCAAAGCGACTGCTTCACTCCAGAGTTTTTGATATCTTGATTGGGTTTCTAAATCTTCCATGCTCATAAAGGTTCCATAGGAAGGATGAGAATGATACCAACCACATATAAATAACTTTTTTTTCCTTATCTCTTGAAACGCTCGTTCAAAATTATTATAATCTTTTATTTCAGCATTTAAAGCCGTACCATGTCCCATAGGATAAGCATCCTTAATATATAGAATGTTTTCTTTGGAATTGTAGTCACCTGCAAGCAAACCTATAACCTCAACCCACTTTGATGTTGGTATGTTATTGCTTGCATATTTTAAGGCGTGACTCGCTATCTTAAGTATTGGTTCAACGGTTATTATGATATTTTTTTTCTTTTTCGCTTTTTTAACAGGAGGACCTTTTATTTCTTCTTCTATTTTAGAGATCTCAATTTCATCATCCAACATCGAACTAATTTCGTTCGTTATATCGTTTTCTTCTAATAGTAATTCGTTGTAAATCTCTTCTAATAACTCCTTTTTCAGCTTTTGCTTAATTTTCTCCTTGATATTCTCTTTAATTTTCCTTTTATTCAAATTCTTGTCCTCCACTTAATAGCTCACCATTTTTTGTTAGCGTATTTTTTAACTAAATGCTTTACTTTCTTTTCAAAATATTTTGGTTTCTTCATCATTTCTAGCGCTGCCTTTTTGTTAAACACATCCGTTGGATTGATAAATAACCCTCTAGTATTTAACATTGCCGTGATAGCTTGAATTACTGTAGTAATCGTCTTGGAAGGGCTCCAGCCTCCTTTTTTACCGACCAAAGACGGATCAACCAATGCTAAACAGATATTTCGCTGACCAGGATATTCAGAAGGTTTTGGCCAAAAATTGGGGTGCCAGATTGGAGTATGCAATCTGACAAAAGGGGGTTGACGCGGATAAGTCGGAGGAAATTTAATCTCTAATCTGAATAATCCCTTCTGATACGCAGTGCCCTTAGGTCCCTTCAGGGTAACAGCTAAATGGTCAATACTTTTTTTCTTTGGATTAAAGGGTTTTAATTGAGCAATCACACCTTTTTTTAGCATCTTTTTCAAAGCTGCAAAATCCTGAGATATTCTTGAACTTCTTAAGCTCATATTATTTTCACTAAATTGCGATTATTTTAAATAATATAATGTATAAAATATTTAATTTTGAGTATAATAAAACAGAGTTTTATTTCAAGTTGATTTTAATTAATATTTAATGTTACAAATATTTCTCCTTCATCAAATCCGGCTGCGACTATTAATTCCAAATCTCTTAACTCGTTTTGGTGGGCTGTTAAACTCAAATCAATCTCCTTGATGTCGTCAAAATCCATAATGGTAAGGATTGGCTCTAGCTCTGGATTAATTGCATAACCTTTTTGTGAGAGGATCTTAATAATTTTAGAACATTTATCGTTATATGAAAGAGAAACTATTTCTCTTTTTACATTATCACCGCATTGGAAGCAAGAAGGGTTTCTTTTTTTCTTAATTTCGTAAAACTTTAATGTTATAGCATTATAGATAACATACGACTTCTTTGGCTCTCCTAAGGCGTTGTTTCCTCTTAACCAATGTAAAACTTTAACTGTTTCATGAGATTGTAGTGCCGAGATTACGGCATTAATAGTAATTATTCCTGGATCGTGCCTATCTATTATTTTTACAACTTCATCCTTGGAAAAGATTGGTAGAAACTTATGTTTCGTAGCAAGACGGTTAGCTTCCTTTTGAATGAATTCGATTTCTTTTATGTTTTTTGGATTAGGATCTCTTTCGTAAGTTTCGTTAAAACTCATATATCCTTTAAAAACACAATGAACTCTTTTTCTTGGAATTCCTACAACTGTGCATGCTGCCATTTCGTCAGATTCGTCAACTGGAAGTGGATTGCATTCGTAGCAAGCGTTTTTGTAGGGAAAAACAGTGTATATGTGTCCGTGATACCCAGAAACACCTCCATCAACAAGTGGTTTTTTAAATCGTATGGATTGCGCGTTAAGATTTAATCGGGCATTCATAGAATCTAATCCTCCGACGATCACATCAGCCTCTTTATATATTCTCGGATCTAATCTCTCCAACGAAGTAAAGAATCCATTGATCTTAATATTGGGGTTTATCCTTTGTAAAGCTTTTTCTGCAACTTTAGCTTTAGATGCTCCCGACTTTGCTCCAGCGAATAAGATTTGTCTGTTTAAATTAGAATGTTCTATAATATCTAGATCAACAAGGTCTAAAGTCCCCACTCCTAACATCGCTAAATTTTTCGCGATTTCACATCCGAGACCGCCTACACCCGCAATCAATACTCTCGAATTTTTAATGATCTTCTGAGACCATCCTTCTAACCTGAACTGTCTATCGTAAAGATCCCTCTCTTCAGCTGTTAATTCTTCGTTAAAAAAGTCTGAATTTTTACTCATATTTTCCCCGATTTGTTATTATTTTAATAGAGTTTTTATTAACTTCTATTTAATAGAAATATAAAAAATAAAAAGAATGTTTAAATAATATTTTAATTGCTATGCTTTAACTAATCTTAGCCCGCTGTAGAAGCCGGAATTAATAAAACTTCGTCGCCATCGCTTACGTTATAATTTGATAACGGAGACGAATCATCTAGTGTTACTCCTCCTGCAGATAAATGAAAATCTGAAGGATCCAAACCAAAAATATTTCCAACAGTTTGTTTTATATCCCCGACTAAATTACCATTGTCAACAAGTAATTTTTGTCGCTTTTCACCAGGACCGATTGTCGACATAAAGAATAAACTAACTTTTTCTCCCCCAGCAGATACCGGAGGTGTTTTTGATTTAATACCCGGTTGGGGAGTCTTTTCTTCAGGCTCCTCTAAATCTAAATCTTCATCAAAATCTTCATCAAAACTCATATAAATCAATTTTCATTAGTTTTTTAAAATCTATACAATATTAAAACTAGGTTAATATTGATATTTAACTATATCCTTCATGATTTATTTAATAAATGAAGATTTTGTTAATTAATATAGAATGTTATGAGAATGAATAAAAATGAAAGATAAAACACCTCCTAAACATAAAATCAACGATATTGCTGAAATCCCGAAAACAAAAACTAATAATTACAAATTACTCCGAGCCATTAAAAATGAACGAGCTAAATTAGAACAGGAACGGAAAGAATGGGAAGAAGTTTTAAAAAAAATAAAGGAATATAATACTTCTATCGAGGAATTAGAAAAATCAAGAAAAAAGAAAGAAATTGAAGTTAGAAGTCTTGCCTATAAAAAGAATTCTCTGAACGATGAGTTAGAAGATATCCAGAAAAAGATTGAGGGTGAAAAAAAGAGATTAGTCCAAGGCACAAAATACATTGAAGATCAAATCAAAGAAAAAAAAGAAGAACTGGAAAAAATCAAAGATCAAATAAATG
>WJKD01000040.1 GCA_014729315.1 Promethearchaeota archaeon
CCGATATCCAACCGCTCCCTGATGGCATGGATGTTTACATGCATGGACAACAGCCCATTCATCATTCCCATTCCGGCAATCATTCTCATTTCCGACGAATAACCGATCGTTAACCTTTATCATAATCAGACTCCTTTATTTGTAATGAGCCATTAACCTTTAATGATTTATGAAACTTAATTAAAGATACAACATTTTTACATCAAACGCAAGTAAAAGTTGAATTCATGTTTATTAGAACCAGTAGGTTGGGGATTGTTAGATAGGCAAGTAGCTACTAGAAGAAGTGAAAAAAAGAATGAAGATTGAAAAACCAATGCAAATCAAAAAACGCAATTGAAACGTTATCGAATATACTAAATCCCATTAAACAATTGTTATGGCTTTACCTGCAAAAAGTCTTATCTAGTTTAGTCAATCCTGGATTGCTTTTTACTATCCCGATAAAGAATAAACTTGTTGAATCGGCGAATGCGGACCAGCAAGGTGGTTTTGTGGAAGCTGGGGAAAAAATCGGCGATCCAAATTTATATTGCTTGTCTATCAAACTGTAATTAATATTACACCAATAATAAATGATACTACACCCATGATTTTAAGTCTTGTGGACGTTTTTTTAGGATCTTCATAAATTCCATCTTCCGCTAAAGCCAAAGCACTATCTTCTTTCCTGAAAGACTGTATAAATGAACTAATCCCATAGATTATTAATATTATACCCAGTATTTTTAGTATGACATTTATTAGCATGTCTTGACAATCCTTAAATATATTTAATCAAATATGACCAGTAGAAAAAGTGTAAATTGAAATAAGGATAAATAAATACGCAAATAGAAACAGAAAAAATCTTCTCAATTTATAACTAGGTGCATCATGTTTATCACCAAATAGACCTAATTCTATTCAAGTTGATTTATATGCTTTTCTTAAACCAATTCCAACTATTAAGAGTGTTGCACCCAGTAAAATTTTTAAAATATTAAATAATAATTCCATTAACATCTATTCCTTTAAAATGGATAAAATTACAGTTGCCCATTTTATCGTATCAAATACTAACGTATTTATAACAGGTTTACTACCGTGAGTATCTCCCATATTTGACCGCAAAGATTGCATTACATAGGAGATATGATTTATAGAACTTTCAAAATTCTTACAAAATTTTTCTGCATCACTACTGTTCCAGCCGATATTTTGAAGCTCAGCTTTTAGTCGTTTAAAAAAATTTATGGCCGCTAATGATTTTTTTATTTTTTCTTGAAATGATGCAGATCCAATGTCACCTAAATCATGCTTTTTAAAAATCTCAGAACATGCGGACTCAATTGCACCACAAGAACTTGTAATAGAACCGCTTAAATCTGTTTGAATCCTTTCGCTGGCTTTAGTCATATCATTTTTTGAGAATGATGGTATAAACTCTAAATCTTCTGGATCAAGAATATCAATTTTTAATAACCTGTCTTCGACGAATAGCCAGCCAATATTTTCTAAATAGTCATTTAATCTTACCTTAAATCCATTGTTAACCTTTATTAGAGATTTTACAACATTCAGAATAAACTGCTCTCTATCTTTGGGTGATAACTTGAGATATTCCTGATTTATTCTTTGTCTAAATTCTCGTTTACGAGTTGTATGAGAATATGATTGTTCTTGTGTGAGACGCCAATTGACTACAAGTCCAGATGATGAAATTATGTCTTGAATTTGGTCACTGTTTAATTCAAAAATTAGACTTTCTACTGGCCCCCAAGGATCAAATGAATTATGAACATTTATCATAGTAATTATTATTTCTTATGTTAGACCTTTTTGGGGGTACTAACGTGTGCAATTTACATCATAGTTTTCTGCTTTGCTGAGATTTTCCATTTTATACATACGTTTGATCGAATTTTTCTATAAGTTCCGTTAATCGATCTTCATCAATAATATCTCCATAATATTCGATCAAAGCTCCAACTGCGCCAGTGGTATCAAGTTGTTTCATTCCATAATAGTCTTCGGATATACATCCTAGCAAAGAAAAATAGGACAATATTCTCTCTGCCTGATCTTCTGTATCTTTATTATGATATACATTAACTTCTAAAAGCTCATTTTCAAAATCTTTAATCGTTGATGGTAATCCCTCGCTTAACGCTATTGATGTTATTTCCTTCCATTCTTTTTCAAGATAATTTTTAACAGCCTTTATCCCAGATTCTTTATTTACATCAGCGGCAACCATAGCGCAATATACAACCCACTCAGAATCATCGAGAGAATACCCTCTTATGTCTTCTGCTGTTTCATCAAGACTTTGTTTTAGCTTGGAATCGTTTAGCAGTTCCTTTACATCTTTTATTGTCTCTGCTTCAGCCTCTTCTAAGTATGACATCCAATCGTAAAGGTCCCATTTCCAGATTTCATTATTATATTTCTGTTTAAATAAAAAAGCCAATCGTTGCGAAGACAAAGGATCATTGTCTTTGATGTCGTGAGCTAATTCTGCAGGTTTATTTAATTCATTTCTTATCTGTTGAGCCATGTCATCAATGGTCGATAGTTGCTCTGAAATAACTTTACTAATAGTACCTATTAGCTCCGGAGGATTATTTCCATACAAATCTTCTCGCGAAAGCCTACCCCACATATCCTGAGCAAGAGTTCGTACTTGTATTTCGCAAGGAATCTCTTTTATGACATTTCTGAAGGGTACTTTTAGCACGGTTCGAAGGTGTATCGCACGATAGCCATCATCCCTTGGATTTGAAACCCAGTCGATAACCTTTTTTATTTTTATGTAACCTGTCTCTTCCTTAATCATATTTATTATTGATTCTATGTCTGATAAATTATTACAGACTATTCTTATACCAAGTACATCCACAATCTTGTTAAGAGCTTTTGACGCTGAAAAACCGAGTTTGACAGCTTTTTTCCATATCTTAGCTGGTTTTTTGATTCGGGCGTCTATTAAACGAGCTCTTGTACCCTCAGTCCTTTTGAGTTGCTGAAGCCTTAATCTCAATAGGTCTTCAAGTTGATTGAGTTCTGATTGAAAGATTTTTACAAAATTATTGTAATTATCTAAAAATTCTTTAGGTATTTCTCTTTTCATTCATATAACCGTCCAAGTTTTTTATTTTGCTATAACAATAGACATTCTAATAGCCTAACGACTGCCCGCAGCCTCAAAATTGGCCACGTCGGTGCGTCTCATTTTGTAGGAATGAAGGGCTTTGTTGGACAACTCCTAAATCGATGTTACCGTCATCACAACGAGTACGATGCCTCCAATTAGCAATGCTCCAAAGATCAACTGAATCAAGCTGACAATGCACGCTTTCCCAAAGCTGATCGCGCCCGTCTCGGGATGCTTGATTAGGTGGGCGTAGATCGCCGCTTGGACGAAGAAACCGATTGCCATGAGCAGAATAATAGATGTTCCAGTGAACTGCTGTCCTGAAGCCCCGATGACAAATCCGCCGACGAAGCCGACAAGGACGGAGGCGACATATCCAAGGAACGTTGCTTTGTATGCTATGCCGTAAGGTGGCTTGAACTTCACCACCATTTTGCAGGCGAGCTGCACGATGAGTGCACCAATGAGTGCACCAATTGCCGCGCCTATGATTTGCCCGATAAGTTGTCCAATTGCCTGAACCATCCTTACCTCCTTTTGTTACATCAGCCCATCAAGTTATTCCACAGCCTCCGTATATCACTCAAAACGTATTGATATACGGAAAGTACAATAGTTTTTTGAATTCTCGTTACCATGCAAAAGTCTGCGAAATTTAAATTAACTATTTATCGCAAACGAAGTTAATTGTGAATATTTTTCTACACTAAATATAACTTTTAAATATTACAAAAAAATGTCATTGAATGCAAGTTTTTTTGCCTTTTAAATATTATTTTTATGAAATATATATGCATCTAAATAATCTAAGACATTATAATTTTATACCTTATTCCACTATCATAAAAAATTTTTGTTAGCCGACGTACAGTCATGTCAAAAACTTTCTGCGATAGACGGCTGAATCACGAATACCGAGCACGGAAAAACATTCCTGTATTTCGTGTATTACCAGCAGCTCACGTTTGCGCAATAGATGTCAATACGAATGCCCAGCGAGAAGAACTTGACCTCCATTTGCACCCCGTCATTTCCACATCAGGATGCGTTGGTCTAAATCCGAAGCCGAACGTTTTTTCTATGGTCTCAAGGATTTTCGGTTAGCCAATGGTTGATTATGCCAGAAGCCTGACGCCATGAACGCCGGAATTACGATTGCAAAGCGGGTAGAATATTCCGGCATATCATGGCTTCTGCGATGGAATAGGCAGTTAGCTTCTGTCTTTATCCGTTCCGTGCAAGTGCGCATTGACCAGCAGTCCCGTAAAGCCAACACGAAAGCCCTGCTGGTCAAAGCGCAGCATGTGATGATGCGTTCGGGAAAGGGGAGAGAGTCACCTGAGCGCAAAAGAGGTCAACACGAATGCCAGGCGAGAAGAATGTTGACCTCTATAGCGCTCTTTAGTTTTTATAAAGGTGAACGTTGGTTTTCTCTCGTCGTCTGGTGAATCGAAAGTACGCCTTAAGCCAGTAAAACAACGAAAGCCGACACGCAAGATTGTTCTACTGTTTAAAGCGTGGAATATTCAGTGGTGCTATATTTCGTTACATGGTCCGCCGAAACGCCACAAACGGAAAAATAAGAAAGCAGTACAAGGAAGAATTTTTTCCGTTAGAGGCGTAGCTCACAAGCCTGCACGCACAACTCCTTTTCAGCGCATCCCGAAATAGAAGCACGTTACATAAAGCCACCCCCGAACAGGCAGGCATGATGCGCTCAATCAGGGAAATTACGTTCTGGATCGTTCGGCGGCACATAAGGTAGCCCCCGACACTTCACAACCCTACCCCTTCGGTTGTCCGCTATCCTCACCACCACACCCATCCCCTCGCTCTACCCGCCCGCAGTCCCGCCGCCTCTCGTTAGCTTCTCTTCATTTCCCCAACCCCGGTCTATAAGTCAAAAACATTCGCACATACCGTGCATCGTCGCCGTGCCCTGTGCCGCTTTCTTCTGATTTCACCACGCCAGCCACCCACCCCGCCCGATGTGGATATGGAAGATAAAAAAAGTTTTCAATAAATCTTGAATCTTTCCCGCTCCCGCCTGTGAAGCTCCCTTTGTGTTCGACTGCATTAACGCTGCCTTTTTTTAATCTCACCACACGATCCACCCACCCGACCCGATGCTAAGCACGAAGACAGAAGAAAGCTCTACAGGGCAAGGCTCCTATATAACAGTAC
>WJKD01000359.1 GCA_014729315.1 Promethearchaeota archaeon
AATCTTCAATTATTTTAATTACAGAAGTTTTTAAATCAATACCTTGCTTTTCAATTAAAGTATGATCTAAATTTATGTCTTCTTTTTCATATTTAAGTATCTCTGCCTTGTTTTGATTCTTAACCAAGCCTATTGGTCTAACTTTTAATTCTTTCATTTATATTTTCCTTTTTAAATTTTTTTGTTCAATTTTAACTCTTAAATCTCTTTTTTGTCTTCTTTTAGTGTTGATGATTTAGTTGATGAAATCTTGGTATTTTCCAAATTCTTAATTGGAATAATGAATTTCTGTCCTTCATGCTCTATGATTCTAACTTTAACTCCATAAACATTTTGGATGATTTCTTTATTTATGACTTCCTTTCCTCCTTTAGCAAAAACCTCACCCTTATTAAGAATAATCACTTTATCACAGTATTTCAGAGCGAGATTTAAATCATGGATTGCTATAATCACTGTTACTCCTCTCTCGTTTTTTGTATTTAATAACATGTCCAATACTTCAATTTGGTGTCTCAGATCAAGATTCGCCGTTGGTTCGTCTAGCAATAAAATTTTTGGTTGTTGGACTAGTGCTCTTGCTATATAGACTTTTTGCCTTTCTCCCCCACTGAGTTGGTTTATATCTCTTAAAGCAAAAGCTCCTAGGTTAAGATGTTCTAAGGTTTCGGCAACAATTTTTCTATCTTCTTTAGTCTCTGTCCAATTTATATGCGGTTTTCTTCCCATAAGAACCGTTTCAAACACCGTTGTGGGAAAAATATTTGCTTCTCTCTGCGGAACGTAACCTATTAATCGCGCTATTTCTTTTCTCGTTAGTTGCTTTTGGTTTACATTTTCTATAAGGATTGAACCTTTATTTGGTTTTAATATTCCATCAATGTTTCTCAATAATGTGGTTTTTCCAGAACCGTTTGGTCCTATAATTCCGAGAAAATCGCCATAATTTACTTCAAAAGTAATTTTTTTCAAAATTGAAACGCTATTATAGGAAAAATATAACTCGTCTATTTTTAACATCACCAGAATCCCCTATCCTCTTTTTTTAATAATAAATATAAAAATAGCGGAGCACCTAAAAACGATGTAAGTATGCCTACGGGTAAAACAATAGGTGAAATAATTGTTCTTGCTATGGTATCTGCAATTAATAAAAACACACCTCCAAATAAGCAGGAAGCAGGAATCAAATATCTTTCATCTCCTCCTATGATTCGCCGGACAATATGGGGCACAACTAAACCTACAAATGCAATAATCCCAAAAAATGCAATTACCACTGACACCGTTAACGAAGCGACTATCATTCCATAAATCCTTAATCTATCGCAATTTACCCCTAAACTTTCAGCCGTTTCATCTCCGGAATTTAAAACATTGTAATTCCACGCATTTTTCATGAAATAAATTAAGGCTGGCACTAAAATAATACTGAGGATGAAAAAATTATTCCATGTCGCTCTGTTTAAATCTCCAAATGTCCAGAATATGACTGAAGCGATTTGAACATCGTTTGCAAAATACATTAAAGCGGTTGTTAATGCGCTAAATAACGATCCAAGAATAATCCCCGTAAGAATCATCGTTTCTGGCTTGGCATTCTTTAGTTTTATTAATAATAATACAATGGACGTACTAAAAAGCGAAAATAAGAATGCAAAAATAGTAACTGAATAGAGATTATTGATTAAAACCGCATCGGATGCTTGGCTACGTAGCGATCCTGCGCCTAGTACGATTACGGCGAATGCTACTCCAAACACAGCGGCTTGAGAAATTCCAAGCGTAAACGGAGATCCGATGGGATTACGCAATATGCTTTGCATTGTTACTCCTGCTAAACCTAATGCCATACCTGCCAATAATGCTGAAAGCACTCTTGGCATTCTAATTCTCCAGATAATTAATCCTTGTGTCCTTTCTCCACCTCCGAAAAGAACTTCAACAATTTCAAATATGCTAATTTCATATGCTCCAAAAGTGATTCCCACAATAATAAAAACTAATATTAAAAAAAAATTAAGAATGATAAAATATTCCCTTCTTTTATTATATTTTTCAAAATCTTCTTGTATTTCGTTGGCTTTCATTTTATCTTCTCGCAATTTTTAACTCCTATAGTCAGCAATTTCTGATTTTGATATATTATGAAATCCTTCATAATTAGGAACATAGTAATCTGCCATATCATCGTATACCTCCTCACCCAAAAATTCGTTATAAATAGTGTCATAAAGCTTTCCATCAGTATAATTTAAGTCATCAAATTTTTCAGGAAAAAATCTATTTCCTAAATAATAAGCGTTGATGAAAATATTTTCAATATTTGGATTATAAAAATTGTAAGGTAAAACCATAATAGCCCTCACCGGATCACTATCATGTATACAATGCAGTAACCCTGCTCCCGCTCCTGAACTTCCGTATGTTCCCGATTCATCTTGAAGATCTACCATACAAGCACCATAACCTCCTCCATCTACTAATATATAATCCAGCTCATCATCTTCTTCCCATTGAAATAATTGTTCAATGTCTATACTATAGTATCCCTCGCCAACATCACTAGCGGAATTCTTCCCATTTATAAACTCTAGAGGCTCGTATTGACAGTCAGTTGAGGTTATACCATGAACACCACGCTTTCCGATTCCTCCCAAATAAATCCATTCTTTATCATCGTCGTCAATATCTTTAGTCCTGTCATCCAAATTCTCAATTAAATCCTTCATGTAATCAATAATGTAGTCTGCTCTGTTTTCCTTATCCAATACTTCTCCTATAATTTCTAATGACTTATAGAGATCATCCATCTGTAAATCGCCAAAATCTTCGCCATAATTCAGAACAATTACTGGTATTCCCGTCAAATCCTGCAATTCATCTGCACTTTGTATCGATTCGAGTGTAGCAAAAATTACATCGGGTTCCTGGGCTAAAATAAGTTCTGCTTCTCCGCCAAATGCAGGACCTATACTTGGGAGATCTGAAAGTTCTGGATACGCATAGATATAAGGTCTTCCATAATCCATAGTCCGTTCGATCTCTTCAACTCCACACACTAGGTCCTCTGCATCCATGTAAGTCAATAATCTTAAACTGCCTGGTTGAATACCTACCACTCTTTCAATTTTGTCGGCGTCGGGCAGATCAACTTTTCGACCTAAAAAGTCCGTAACTGTTCTATCATTTGAAGTAGAACTAAAAGGATCGAGGTATTCGTTATAAATAGCAATTCCAACAATCGTGCTAATTAATATCCCTACACCAATTCCACTTCCTAAAATTTTCTTACTAACCATCTTATTAACGACTGTAATTTTAATTTTCCATTAAATTAAATTTAAGAAGTAATAATGAATTATAATTTAAAAAAAGTATGAATTAATTATAAAGAAGTATGAACTCCAAATATACGAACCAAAATATAAAGAAAAGTATAAGAAATCGCTAAATCACTTTAATAATTCTGTAATGACTTTTATTACCAATCAAAAATAGAAAATATAAATAATAATGCACTCAAAACATTGTAAAACGTCAAAGCACTATAATTAAAGGAGAAAATCTAATTCATATTTACTAAAATTAAGGAAATTATTATAATCTTAAAATTGTGCGGAATAATGAAATTCTTAACAATATACATTAAGAATTATGGATGAAATTTCTTGGAATTAAAGTGAAATAGGCAAATATTGGGCTATTCTAAAATTATTTTCTTATCAACAAAAATATCTTAAGTTAAAATTCTCATACTAAGATGGAAGAAAATGAGTGTTATGGAAGAAAATAATAGAAGTTACGAAAGACGGCAAGATATTGATGGTCTAAGAATAATTGCAGTGATCTTATTAATTTTTTTTCACACTGCTACAATGTTTAGCTTTCCACATCCAAAATGGTAAATTGAGTTTAGAAATGGCATCATTTGTTAGATTTTTTAATATTTGGCACATGTCTTTGTTTTTCATTTTAGCAGGTATGAGTACATTTTATGCGTTACAATTTAGAACAAGCAACGAGTATATAAAAGAGACAACCCTCCGATTATTAATTCCCTTAACATTTGGTAATCTACTAATTTTTCCTCCGCAAGTATATATTGAGAGAATTTCTTGGTGGTGTGAAACTAGTACGAGCCGCGCATCAAGTATTAAAAGACGCAAAGAAAAATTTGAAATGACAAGTATTATATATTTATTAGAATCAGAAGAAGAGATGAATTTTCTGCTCAATAGTATATTTAACAAGTATCTGGTTTAGGATTAGTTTTTTAGAAGAAATCGAGGCATCTATAAAGTTTATTAAACAATCTCCTGATGGATCTCCTATTTTTGATGCTAATATACGCAAGTGCAATACAAAACGATTTCCATTTTCAATATATTATGTTTATGAAAAAATGAAGATAAAATAAAAATTATCCTTGTTGCTCATCAAAAAGTAAGCCCGTTTATAGGAAATAGAGAAATTTTTAAAGATAAAAAATTCAAAAATCATTTAAGTATTTTTAGCCCATTAGGGTTCGTTTCATTGGACTGGAGATAGATATTTATTTTCTTAAGGTATATTATTTTTAATATAAATATCTCAAAGGAATTTAAATGTTAGAATGACTATTATTGTATTAGAGTGGGAAAAAAATTGGTATTATTCTAATGAGTAGTGAAGAGAATCTAAAGCAGAGGAAAATTGCAAGAGATTTCAAGGGTAGAATTGAGATGATGAAACATACTTCAATCGAAATTCTGGAATCCATGTTTCTGGAGCTATACAATTATGGTTTAGAAGAATTTATTAAAAAAGAGATGGAAAGATACCCAAATAAAAGCCGAAAAGAAATCATCCTGGATATGTATAAAATACATGATAAATTGAAAGGAATGGATAGAAAAGGTTATGCAAAGTAATTATAAAGATGCACTTTATCAAATTATTAGCTTCCTTGAAAGATTGGAAAAGGAAAAAGGAATCAAATATTATTTGGTTGGCGGTATCTTAGTTAATCTGTACTCTGATTTTAGAACTACGCGAGATATTGATTTAGCAATAGATTTTAATGCATCTTTAATAGATAGGTATGAGTATGTAAATTTGCTAAGAGAGAACGATTTTTTTCCTTATCAAGATTGGAATTCAACTAAGATTTTAGCGAAGGAAAATAATCTTATCCAATTTTTAGATAAAACAGAGTCAGTTCGTTATGATAATCATATTATTATTCATTCCTCTAAAAGTAAATTCAACAAAATAGGTATAATTTCCTTAAATCAACGGCAAAGAGAGAAAATATTCGGAATTGAATGCTGGGTTGCTTCTAAAGAGGATTTCATCCTAAGCAAATTAGTTTATGGTGGATGGCAAGATTATTCTGATGCGTTGGGATGTTGGTTGAGGTTTAATGATGAACTTAATATTACTTACTTAGAGGAGAATAGCAAATTCCTAGGTATTGAGAAGGAATTGATTTTATTAATGTCAGGAATTGACGATCCTGACGAATACTTCAAGAAAATAAATAGATATTAAGAAATATTTTTAATACACAATTCGATAAACAATAAATATTCTTGTATGGTGAAGAAGAATTGAATTTCTCTTTCTCTCTCTCTCATTTGCAAGGGTTATATTTGGAAGGATTGATTTAATTCCTTTCTATAGAATCGATGTGTTTAATAAAAAATGCTCTAATAGTATATATGAAACATCTAACAAAAAGAGAGATAATTAAGCATATTGAAAAGATGCCCAAAGATATATCTCTCATAGAAATCCTTATTTATATGTAAAATTCATTTTATTAGAACGATTAGAAAACCTAAAGGGCGAGGTTTTTATAAATCACGAAGATGTTATGAAACAACTGCGAGATCGGGTCATCATAGGTAAACAAATTACTTATCATGATGCTGAAGAAGTCTTTGAAAAGCTGGAAGTATGGCTAAAAGAAAGGGAAATCCCGAATGATTTTGTGAAAAAATTCAAGTATCTTGGAAGGACTCCATACGCACATCAATTCAAGAATATCAACATAAATAAATCCTTTAGATAAAGATAAAATAATTTTAAGATTAGATTCTGTTCTTTTTCTCTGCACAATCTTTTGACTTATTCTCTCTCGTTATGAGTTAGGTAAAAAAGTATTTTCCTTACATTATTCAAAAATCGGGAAAGAGTGAAGAAGAACTAAAGAAGCTTTTGAATATTTTATTAGAAAACTTAAATTTAGTGCCAATCGATGAATATAAGGATCAAATGGATGAAGCTTTGAAAACTATGAATAAAATAGACGAAAAGGATACTCAGTTTATAGCGTTAGCAATGTCTATTAAAAATGATGGAATATGGTCTAACGACAAGCATTTTGATCAGCAAAAGAAAATCCGAAATTATAAGAGTGTTGATATAATCAATCTATTAAAGAAAATATCTAATGCGGAATCTAAAAATTAAAGAATTTGGAGAAAAAAACAAATAATAATTCCAAGACATTTTTCAAGATCTACATTAAGTGGGGCTTCATACGGACGGATTCTGGATGAGATTGAACACTTTAAACCTGATATTTTAATATAATCTTTCAAGAATGTTATCAAAGTGACTATCAAAAGAAAGAATTTTATCTGCCTTATATTTTTGATACAAGGTGATTAGTGAAGCATCAACAGAACTCAATAATCTCTCAGGGCTTGTATACTTCTTGAGGTCATTAAAAACTGTTTTATACTCATCTTGTCTTAGATATTCAATCTGAAAGAAATTATCCTCCCCCCAAAATAACTTAAAGACCTTATCTAAATGAAAAGAATTACCATTAAATCTCGCAACTACTAAGGTTAGAGTTTCTTCTAGAACTAAATTATTTGTTAGGAGGGGTTGTATTTTGCTTTCATTTAATTCATTAAGAAGTTCATATGCTCGATGAAAGTTTTTATCTTTTTTAAAAGAAATTGCAAATAGAAAATTTGAATCAAGAATAATTGTCATTAATATTCACTCTAAAAACTATTATCTTTTTAGTCCATATAACAGTTCATCATCGGTTTTATCTTGATGTGCCAAGGGTGCATCAACAGCAGTATTTTTTAACCGATTTATTAATTCGTCTGTGATTGGAGGATGTTTAAGATTTTCTTTTATGAAATCCTCAAGTCGATTATATGTAAATTCAATACTTTTATCTAATATGTCTTGTTGAGACATTTTTTTCCCAATCTTTAACGTTATTTCGGCTTGTAATTTTTCTAAAAGACGTTTATTATTCATTTTTACATTTGCCATAATGAAAAGTAGAGAATTCTACTTTTTATATTTTTCTACAATAGAATCAAAAAATACGAAATGAGATGCAAATTATAATTCCAAGAAATTTTTTAATATCTGCATTCCATGGGGCTTCATTCTGATGGAATCTATATGGAATTAAACAGGTTTAATAAGAGATTCTTTTTATTGTGAATACATTTAAATATTTTGTCACACATTAAATAACATGATGATCAAAATAGATGCCTCATCGTTAATAATCTCATTAAAAATGGATTTTGTTAAAATTTTGAAGCAAATTTATAAAGATTTGATTATTACCGAAGCAATTTATCAAGAAGTAATTATTAATGGAAAAGAGAAGGGAAAACAAGAAGCTATCATCGGGGAGAAACTAATTACAGAGAAAGTAATTGTAATTCATAAAGTCGATGAAGATCTCATGGATTTAAAATTAGGGTTAGGTGAAACTGAAGTTATTCACAATTCAATTAACAATAAATGTCCTTGTATGATGGAGGATAAAAAGGCAAAACGGATTGCAGAAAGCTATAATTTGGATGTGAGAAAAATACCCATATCGATCTTAGAAGCATATCAAACCAAAGTAATAGATAATTCGGAATTTGAAGATTATTTAATAAAATGGGTTAAATTTGCAAGTCCTTCCTATGAGGAAGTCTATTTTGTAAAGAAAATTAAGGAGTTAATAGATAAAAAATGACCAATTTATCAGTAAGAATGAAAAAGGAAACAATTGACGAGCTTGATCGTATTGCTGAATTATTGGGAATTGATAGAGCTACTATAGTTCGTAAGATAATCGATACGGGCATTGAAAAACAGAAAATTGAAGTGGCTATTGATTTATATCAAAAAGGGGATACTTTAGAGAGAGCTGCAAATATTTCACATGCATCACTATGGGATCTAATTGAGGAGTTAAAGAATCGGGGAATTACTTCTAAATTTGATATTGATCAAGAAAAAGAAACCTATTTACGTATATTCGCAAAAGATAATGAGGAATTAAAGAAAAAAATTAAGGATATTCAATAAATTCTATAAAACTATAATTCCAAGAAATTTATTAATATCTGCATTCCGTGGGGCTTCATTCGGATGGATTCGGGATGGAATTGCACGCCTTCGACGGGATAATGCTTGTGTCGCACGGCCATCATTGTACCGTCATACACTGATGAAATGAATATCCCCCTCATAATATTTATTTTTTCGAACTTTATTTATATTATAGACCCATTAAAATATGTGAAAAATAACCTCAAATATTAATGAAATTGGAAAAAAGGCATTAGAACTCTCCCCGCAAGATCGGGCATTGTTGATTCGACAATTATTAAAAAGTTTAGATGATGAAGAGGAAGAGGAAAATGCTGAAGAATTATGGATCGATGAGG
>WJKD01000360.1 GCA_014729315.1 Promethearchaeota archaeon
ATATCTGAAAATCCGCCTTACAATATACAAGAAGCAATTCAATTTGTATGGTTCATTCATATGGCACTTCACATCGAAAATTTTGAACACGGTATTTCCTTTGGCAGGATTGATCAATACCTTTATACTTATTTCAGGGGTAAAGATGACCACACCTTAAGACTTTTTAAAAACTTATTGTTTAAAACAAATGAAATAATTGCTTTATACGATAGTATCGCCACCACTTATTTTGGAGGGATGGCTACGACCCAGAACATCCTTATTGGAGGAATTAATTCCCGAGGAGAAGACGCAACTAATCCACTTACTTACATTATCTTGAAAGCAATCAAAGAAGCTTCGGTTCCGAGTCCGAACTTAGTAGTAAGGATTCATAGTGGAACGCCTTCGAAATTATATCGGACAATCGCTGAGATATTATCCCAGGGAAAAAATGTTATAGGTCTTTATAACGACGAGGTAGTTGTTAAAAGTTTAACACAATACGGCATTTCTTCCGAAGAGGCTAAGAATTACGGCGTTGTTGGTTGCGTAGGGTTATCAACTTCGGGGACTTCTTTTGATAACACAGGAGCCGTGTTTCTTAACGCAGCTAAGCCATTAGAACTCGCCTTAGGAACCGATAACACGCTGGCAAGCGAGCATATTAAACAAACCGAGGACCCTTCGAGCTTGAATTCTATTGACGACGTACTAGAACAGTATCAAGAAAAACTAAACTCATTAATGGAAATGGCTGCGATTGCCGCAAACGCTTATCAACAAGCTCACAAAAAGCTTAAACCCACACCGTTAATGTCACTCGGTATCAAAGGATGTTTTGAAAAAGGAATAGATGTCAACGAAGGTTCTGCTAAATATAATTTCGCTGGTATTCATGTTACGGGATTTTCAGATGTTGTAGATTCCTTGGCTGCGATTGATTGGGCAGTTTTTAAAAATAAGTACGCATCTCTTGGACAATTAATTGAAGCGATGAAGAAAAATTTCCGCGGAAAAAGGGATTTAAGAAGCTTACTTCAAAATAAATGTCCCAAATACGGAAACGACGACGATAGAGCAGATATCTACGCTACAAAATTAGTAACTATGCTGAAAAGATCTGTAAACGGTCTTAAATCAGCTCGAGGGGGAGATTATCGCGTCGGTATACACGCAATGACCACGCACATAGGTTTCGGCATGTTCACGGGAGCTCTTCCTTCAGGGCGAAAAAAAGGAAAGCCCTTAAATAGAGATATTGCGCCCGGATTCACCGGAGAGAAGGGAATTACCGCAGCTCTCAAAAGTATTTCTAAATTAGACCATTCTCTATTAGCTAATGGTTTAGCTTGTACGTTAAATATTAATCCAGAAATTGCGAAATTAAACGAAGGTCAGATTTTAGAATCCGTGCTGAGAACTTACGTGAAACTCGGCGGTTCCCACTTACAATTCAACGCTATTTCACTCGATATGTTAAAAGACGCTCAAAAAAATCCCGAAAAACATCGGGATCTTATGGTTCGGGTTTCTGGGTATAGCGCGCGATTTATTGAACTTCCCAAGGGTGTTCAAAACGATATAATGGACAGATATTGTTATGGGACTATATAATCCTTTATTTTTATCACTTTTGTAACCATGTCTACTGAGAATAAACTTCTTGTATTTCACATTCAAAGATTCGTTCTACACGATGGTCCGGGGATAAGAACGACTGTTTTTTTAAAAGGTTGTCCCTTAAGATGTAAATGGTGCCATAACCCGGAAGGACTCGAAGCTTATCCCGAACTTGGATATATAGAATCGAGATGCGTATTGTGTCAAAAATGCGTAGAGATTTGTCCTGTAAAAGCTATTGAAATTTGGGAGGAAGGCGTTTCTATTAATAGAAAAGATTGTTCGGTATGTTTTAAATGCGTTAATATTTGTCCTTCGAAAGCGTTAGAGATAATCGGTGAATATAAAACGCCGGAAGAAATTATTCACGAGGTGATGAATGATGTAGAGTTTTACGAGGAATCTGGCGGTGGACTGACAATCTCAGGTGGCGAACCATTAGCTCAATCAAAAGAGTTATTGGAATTGCTCAAAAAAGCTAAAGAGAATAATCTGCACATTTGCTTAGATACTACCGGTTATCGCGACTGGGAAGTATTTGAAAACATATTGGATTACGTCGACGTAGTTCTTTACGATATCAAGCAACTGGACGATATATTGCACAAGGAGTTAACCGGAGTTTCCAATCAACTAATTTTACAAAATTTAAAACGCTGCGTAAAAAAGAATATTGAAGTCCTAGTTCGCATTCCCATAATTCAAGGACAAAATTTTAATAAGGTGGAATCGGAACTCCCAAAGTATTTAAAACATCTTATTGGTCTGGGAATCAAGAGATTTGAACTCATCCCGTATCATAAGTTTGGTGAGCAAAAATACCACATGATGGGAAAAGACTACTCAATATATATAGAACCGGTCAATATTGAAACGCTCTCAAGAGTAGCACATGAGATGTGTGATAATTATGAAGTTTTTATAAAAATTAGCGACCCTATTGTTACGTGAAATAAAGTTTTTAGAGCAAAAAGTTTGGTTTTCTCTGAGCTTTCAAATTTCTCGTTCGACTCGATTAATCTCTCTAAAATAATTTTCGACAAAAGTTTTCTCAATTTTTATATAGTTAGAGTAAAGTATTAAGTGACTCGCGAAATTATTATCTAAATAATTTTCCGGAATATATTACGAAGAAAAAGAGACTCCTCTTTTTTTTATCAAAATGAGAATAAGGCACAATAAAGTAAATCTTCTTTATTTAGAGCTTACTTCACGATAAATCCACTATAATGTGGAAAGAGCCTTGCCATCATCCTCTTAGCCGCTTCCAAAGAAGTAAAGATTCTTTCTTTTTGTAATTTCTTTATTTCGTTTAAAAAATCTAGATTTCTAAGAGCAGCGATAGATTTTATAGAACTTAATCCGTAAGTTAAAAGAGGACTAAAATAAAGAGTTCCACTAAAACAAGGGACTTCTCCAAAACAGAGCTGATGATAAAAAGCACATGAACTTCTGCCACTAGGATCAATATAAATTTTATTTGAGCGAATAAAATTGACGAGGGTATCTATTTGCAACTTATAAGGTAAATGAAAAACCTTTGCTTCCGTAAGATTTTTTTCGATCATCTCAACAATTTTCGATTCGTCGGTTTCCTCTATTCTTATACATCTTTCAGAGATATCCACACTAATTATTTTAGAAATCGTTTTCTCTGTGATTACATTTAAAACAGGTGAAACTCCTAATTCATCCGCTAATTTGATTAAGCGATATATAGATCTCTCGTCTGTGTAGTTCGCATTGTAAAACATAATTTTATTAGCCAATTTTCCAATTTTTTTACTTTTGATATTATGTGGTATGTAGACATTTTCAGAGAAAAAATTTTGATTATTCAATTGAAAGAATATCTGTGAACTCTTATGGTTTAACCCAACCATCGTGAAAATATCATTAAACTTCTGATATCTTTTTAGATATTCAGAACTTATAGGATACCCTATAGAAATAGGTACATTTTTAATTTTTTTACAAATTTTATTAGTAAAATTAATTCCTCCATAAATTTCTAATATTAATATTTCAGAATTTATTTCTTCAAGAATAGTGTTAGTGTTTACTATTTTAAAATCTGCCTTTTTAATTATCTTATTAATCTTAAGATATCCTTCTTTAATTAAACGATTTAGAGCGAGGACATAAGAAGGAATAATATAATCGAGAGGAGGATAATCCATGTTAGTGGAACTTTTTTGTGAATCTTCCTCATAAATTAATATCCTCCAAATTTTTCTATTCATTAAAATTTTCACCGATTTTCGAGTTTTTTTAAACAAATACTAAAGTTTTTCTTTATGTCTTAATTTCCTCTTCAATCTTATAGAACTGGCGTAATTTTTGAAATTTCAAAATTTTTTAGGGAATAAGGTGGAATAAAAATAATCCTGCCTCGTCTAAAATCTTAATCTTAGTTTCCTCATCTATTCCTTCTTTTTGAAGTTTATCAAAAATTTCATTATCCTCTACTTGCTTATCTTCAATGAAGATAAACATGAGCAATATCCTCTAACTTTTTATCCCGATTTAATGTCTCTTCCTCTTTAAACTCATTCATAACCGTTTCCCATTTTTGAACCTTTAAAAATTTTAATCAATCGTCATATTAAACTTTATGTTTAATCCTCACTTTAATTAATATATTTAAATCAGATTCCTTAACCCTAATTTCTTAGTTAGAGGTGGAATAAAATGAATCCATCGAAAACACCTAAGAAC
>WJKD01000361.1 GCA_014729315.1 Promethearchaeota archaeon
AGTATATTCTATGTATTTTTGCAGAAGATATAGTTAAAATCACGAAAAGATAAGTAGACGTTTCTAGCAGAATTTTACGAATGAAAGTAAAAATAAAAAAAAATTTAAAAATCTTCTAAGTAAATTTCTTTTCCTTGATTTTCCGCAGATCTATTAGCAGCTAGACATACTTTAACTGCCTCTTTGGCTTCATTTGGAGAAATTAAGAAATCCTTTTTTCTGTCTGCAATTATGTCAAAAAAATGTTCTAATTGATTATAATAGGCATTATCCGATTTGTATATATTTTCTATCTGGAGTTCTTCCTTATTAGAGATAGTTTCCTCGTCAAATTCAATAACACCCGTGGAGCCGATTACTCTGGTTTTCATTAATAATTCATAATCTTCGGGTTTGGCCCAGCTTGCCTCACATTCCGCATTAGCGTTTTGATATTTTAATTTCGTTATTGATTCACCATAAAGATCCATCTCGTACCTATTTATTTTACTTGCCTCGCATGAAACGGATATGGGGATTCCTAAAAGCCATAAGACATAATCAATATCGTGTATTGATAAATCTAGTATAACGCCTCCAGATTTATTTTGGTCTGCAAACCATTTGCTCCACGGAAAGGTACTTAGTCTCTTTGAAGAGATAGATTGTATTTCTCCAATTTTGGATTTATTGCTCTTCAAATAGTTTTCAACGCTTGCGTAATTTTGCCAGAACCTTAAACTATGTCCAACAAAAAGTTTGACATTATTTTCTTTCATTGAATCGATGATTGTATCGCATTCTTCTACGGTTCTCGCCATTGGTTTTTCTAAAAAAATGTCTATGCCTTTTTCCGCGCAAGCACAAGCTATTTCTTGATGTGTGTGAGTTGGCGTCGTGATCATCGCAATATCCATTTTTTCTTTTTCAAGCATCTCGATATAATCTTTGTAGAAAGTCACTTTTCTATAACCTCGAACTTTTTTCTCACTTCGAGAAAAAACTGAAGTAACCTTCACATCAGGGAAAATCTTTAATATCGCCATATGAATTTTAGCGATATACCCATAACCAATAACTCCTACTTTTAGTTCCGACATTTTTGAACTTTCTTATTTTTTCTAATTTATTATAATTAATCTTTATCGTAGGTCAAAACTACTTTAATTACTTCTTCAGGATTCTTATTGATTAATTCGTATGCTTCTTGTGCATTTTGAATTGGTATTCTATGCGTGATAAAATTTTCAATACGAAGTTTATTTTCTTGAAATAATTTTACAACAACATTATGAATACGATCCCTATCCCAATTTGGATAATCCCTATGGGGACACCCCCAAACTCCCATGCTCGAATATAAAGTAATTCTATTATGGTGCCATTCCTCACCTAACCTTAATCCTTCTGCATTACCTTGATAAAAACCTGCTGCTACTACAGTTCCAGCCATTTTAACGCTTCTTATTGCGTCGTGGAGAGCCTTATAGTTGCCTGATGCTTCGATTGCGATGTCTGCTCCATCGTTTGAACCTTTAGTTTTAAGTTCCATTCCTATGTCGCAATCTGTTGGATCATAAGTTTTGTTAGCTCCTAACCTTTCAGCAAGAGTTCTCCTTTTTGGAATAGGATCAACGGCGTCTATCCACAGTGCTCCGTTTAATCGAGCAAGTTGTAAAATTAATAATCCTAGAGTACCTAAACCGAAAATAATTACACGATCTCCTAATTTTATATGTGCGTCGTGAACCGCTTGTAAGGCTACCCCAGCTAAAGCTAAGAAAATTGCTTGGTTGGTATTAAATTTTTCGGGTAAGGGTTCTATTTTTCCATACATTGTCTCCATATCTTCGAAAAAAGTATGGCTTGTTCGATGTCCTAAAGGTAAATGCACTAAATCTCCTTTTTTAAATTTTTTTACATTTTCTCCTATATCCACAACTCTACCTACCCATTCATAGCCCAATTTTATTGGATACGAAGTAAAGTTTTCACCTTTCAAAAATAATCTATTTTTCATATCAAAAATTTTGTCATAAAAAGGAGCAGTTCCTTTAAATAGGTTAAGTTCAGTTCCATGGCTTATACCGCTTACAAATGCCTCGGCTCTAACTTGGTTTGGTTTTAATCTCCTTTCTCTATAGGATTTATAATCAATCTCATTTGGTTCTTTTACTACTAGTTCAATTGGTTTCATTTTTAAATCTTTAAAATTTGTTAAATTATGATTTTTTTTTAATTCAATTATATGTTTTTCTGAATCAGAATCTCTTGTATTTTCAATTTTTTTTTTCCGTACATATCGTAGATCAATAGAAACATGATCCCAGCAATTAAAAGAAGAATCGCGGGGATGAGTCCGGTATGAACTCTAACGCCGATTATTGCTAATGATGTTTGAGAGGCTTTAGGATCTTGATTGTACCCCGTCGCAACATGAACTATAGCGATAATAGCCGCTACAATAAGATAGGACAATCTGAAGAAGAAATTTGTAATCCCTTGAAGTGTTGCGTCTTGATGCACTCCCGTACTGGCGGTTACCTCATCAAAAGTATCAGATATAATGGGAAAAAGCATGATAGCAGGAGCGCTATAACAAAATCCGACCATGAATGCAAAAATGATAAACTCTAACGGTGTTATTAACCATAGAAACGGTAGTAATGTCAAACCCATAAAAATGTATCCGTAT
This sequence comes from Promethearchaeota archaeon, assembly GCA_014729315.1. Next base: position 2,675 of record WJKD01000361.1, read on the forward strand.
CCATATACTTTCCAGTTTCCTATTTTCTTGCTAATTTTTAGCCATAATGGAATTGCTATTAAAAACCCCATTATAAAAGCCAACCATCCAAACATTAAAAAATCGGGGCCTTGACCTAACACATCCTTAATAAAGTATAATTGAGAGGCGTAAAATAGGTTGTATTCGATTACAAACAAGAAATAAGCTATGATATAAACTATAAAATTCTTTTTACTTAACGCTACTCTTAAAGTTTTCAAGAGAGATAACTTCTCTTTGGCAGTTTCGTCGCGACCAACTAGATAATATTCCTTCACATGATCTGGTTCTTTAATCCCTGGTATGATTATAATAGCGTTGATAAACAACACAATCATGGTAATTCCAGAAGCAAGAACGAAGGAATCTTTATTGCCAAATTCAAGAAAATTTGGTAAAATAATTGCGTTCACTACTATTACTCCCATAGTAGAAAATATTAAAGCAAAAACACCAAATTTTCTTCTTGAATCATCTGTTTTAAACATCGCAATAGCGCCTGCCGTGAGGTTAGAATTGAGAATTGTATAACACGCGTCAAAAAGACAAATAGTTACAACCATATATATAAAAACTGGTAAAGGATTGGATTTAGCGTCGACATTTGGAGGTAGAAATATAATAAATAATAAAAAGGCAACTGAAAAAGCTCCGAATATTATCCATGGTGTTCTAAAACCGATTTTCGCAATATTATCCTTAGACCTAGGTCTTTCCGTCAAAAAAGCAATTAAAGGATCGTTTATCGCATTCCAGAAGGCAAATATTCCAAAAGCTATAGCGACATAAAAAACTGCGAGACCTATTTCAACCTCGTAAAAATAAAAGACAGTCACTCCGTAAATTGCAATGATCATCGTGTCAATTAACCACGCGCTAGTATAAGAGAGTATCTTTCCAGTAGATTGTTTAGATCTATCTTCGAGATCTTTCATATTAGTTGCTGTAATTTGTTCTTCCATTTTAAAAACATCATTTTACACATAATTGATTTCAAAAAATTTATTCAAAGACCAATAAATTTTTCGAGATAGATATTATATAACTAGCAAGCTATATAAATGTTAGAAAAGTGAAGTAATTTTCTAATGTTCATTTTAAAAAAATAATATTAGGAATAATAAAAAGTAACGAGGATTTAAATTGTTCAATACTCTTTATCTATACTCAATAACGATGGAATACCTTGAAACGATATTAATATTTTCCAAATTCCTGAATCGCTTGAAAAAGGGCAATTATATTTTCAGGTTTCTGATCTAAGAGCCAATTCGTGGGTCCTGGAATGTATCCTCCATTCTTACCAAGGATCTTTATTTTATGTTTTATGTCCTTTCTCACATCTTCAGGAGTACCATTTACAAGAAGATTCGTGTCGTCGATAGTTCCAAGGAGCGTAATTTCTGGAAATTTCTTGCGGTACATCTCTAAATTATTCATAGTTGGTTGAAGAGAATCCACACCATCAATGCCAATATCGACAAAATCCGGAAATAATTCTTCGATTGCGCCACAACAATGCAATAGGAATTTAATGCCTGATTCGTGAGTTAATTCGACATATTTTTTCAACACTGGTTTGAAGAATTTCTGCCAGTGACTTAAAGGCAATTGAAGACCGCCATTATGACCAATATCGCTTCCAATCATTACCAAATCTGGTTTGGTTTTAAGCAAAAGTTCCAAAGATGGTCGTTGGAAATTTTCCCATAAAAATTTAATGTGTTTGTGTAACAACTCGGGATCTTTTCGGGCAAGTTTTGCAAACATAGCGTGACCTATTCCTAACAC
>WJKD01000362.1 GCA_014729315.1 Promethearchaeota archaeon
ATTTTGTCAGGTATGCTAAAATTTTATTTCCTTTTTTGGGTTTTAAATCGACAATTTCTTTTCTGATAATCGGTTTTATTAATGTTGTCTTTTTTTTATAAAATTTCTTAACTTGCGGAAAATAAAACGAGGTAATGAAATAATGTTTACTAAAAATGTACATATTGTTAATAACCGCCGTTGTATATAAATAATCTTTAAACCACGATCTTAAGTAATCGATTTTATAAAAAGGAATGATATGCATATTGGTAATGCTTAAGAAAGGTATGTTTTTTATTTTGCCCACGAGAGGAGAAAAGGGTTCAAAATCTGTTATTATTAAATCGGGGTTAATTTTTAAAAAAAGTTTTGTGAGTTTTATCAAAGTTTTATGACCATTTAAAATACTTGTATTTATGTTTTTTTGCAATGTTTTAATAATATTTATTTTCTGCTCACCAAAATCAAAACCAAATCCCATAACTTCAATAACCTCTCTATAGTCGTCTTTTAAATATTTATAGGCGTTTTTTGAAGTAACAATCAATAAATCATGTTTTTGACTAATTAAGTAATCGATAATAACTTTTCCTCTTGTTGCGTGGCCTTTACCTTCTCCGAATATCGCAACCACAATTTTACTCATGTTGTTTTTATTTAATTTTTTAATTAATTATTAAAGCATATAAGTTTATATTATATATTAATCAAATATTTTACAATATTTAGTATATGCCAAATTTAGACCCCCTTTGGTCCCCCACAGAGTGGGGGAAAATTATCTATACGATGTTTACCAACGTCGTTCGCGATCGACTGGGCACGAACAACGTTGGAAGAACATCTCTCAAATTTATATCTAATTAAAAGGTCGGTGACCAAACAAGTGTTATCTATGTACCCTTCAAGTACATATTGTTGACCAAATTTAAAAAATCTCTATAATAGAATTTAATCCTTTAAAAAGGTTTTGTGTTATTATTTGGGTGTATAGCTCAGCTGGTAGAGCAGTGGCCTTTTAAGCCATTGGTCGGGGGTTCGAATCCCTCTGCACCCACAAAAACCCTTCCTTAATCCTCCCCTTGTCACGAGAGGAAATATTTTTAAATAGTTGATGGTTGAGTTTTTTATTTTGGATTCTATGATTTTTAATATTTGGATTATAGTTTATAATAAGGGCGTTTAGCTCAGTTGGTAGAGCAACTGGTTTACACCCAGTAGGTCACAAGTTCGAGTCTTGTAGCGCCCACAATTTATAAAAATTTGTCAAATTTTGGCTAAAAATCGTTGGTTTTAATTAACTGATATTTTATTCAATTATTTTTTGAACTTTAATAAAAAACTCAATATTATGTATTCCGGTATTCTATCTAAATATTTTAATTCATGCTATTATTTAAATAATTTTAAATAATAAGCTCTAAAAAAGATATGAAAAGTATAATTAAATTTTTAAGTCTACTGATAATATGTTTTTCTTTTGCCGAGATAGTAAAAGCTGACTCTGCTCCTCCATCAAAACAAACTACTTTTAATTTTAAACAAAATAATCAGCCTATAATACAACCTGTTAATTTTAATATTAAATGTTATGGAACATCACTTTTAAGAGGAGGAGAAGAAGGTATTAGAGAAACTGAAGAAATACTTAAAATTTCTGAATTATCAGAAACCTGTACCTCATATGGTTGTAAATTTGATACATCAAATATTTTTGGAGCATATAGAAAAAGTATTAAATATTGTGATTTAGAAGGAGATGTCGATGGGCAAAAATTTAAAATAAATAATTTTTTGGGGGATGATTTGAATGAATTGAATTGTCATAAAGCCGATTTTTCAATAATGACTAATGACAGATATTATAAAGAGACTGAAAAATATAATGAATGTAGAAAAGAGGTCTACAGAGAATACTATCCTCAAGGAGATGGTGAAGTTAAAGGAGAATTTTTGTGTGCTAAATTTAAAACTGATGATAAGCTAATTAAGACTGACATATCTGTCGAACAAAATGGCCCTTGTTATCGTTACGGATATACAATAAAAGATGGTATCTGTTACAGAATTCCACAAGAATTTTTTGATTGTACGGCTGAAAAACAAACCAAAATGGATCTTTGCGATCTGTTTCGAGAAGATGTAACAAATAAGTTGGCTAAGACTGAAGACGGTTATGCTTTTGAAGAAATTTGTGAAATTAATACTAATCTTCCTGTAACAGTAGTAAATACAGATAATCCTCAGATTAACGATGAGACAGTTTCAGAAGATAAAAAACATGATGATGAACAATCATCAATTTCTGGAAACACTGAAAATGTCACTGATAAACTGAAGATATCTTATGGATTGTTATTTATTCTTTCTTTATTACTAACATTAGCCCTTGAGCTCCCAATATTAATTATATTAGGAAAATACTTATTAAAAATTGAAGTACCAGTCATAAAAATTTTATTTTGTGGTCTTTTAGTGAATTTGTTCTCGCTCCCTTATTTATGGTTTATTTTTCCTTTGTTTATTACATCTTCAAATTATATTATTTTTGGTGAGCTATCTGTTGTGTTAATTGAAATGTTATTACTATTTTTATTATTGAAAGTGCGATTCAGAGATGCATTTATTCTTTCTGTAGTTGCAAATGCAGTATCCTATTTTATTGGATTAATCGTATTTTAATTAATTCTAAGATTAAAGATAATCTTTGCCGCTCAAGTATCATCCTCTCAAAAAAGTTCCAGTTGGATCCTGTAGCGCCCACTTGTAAAAAAAATCCCCCGTTTGGCGGGTTTTTTATTCTCTGTGAATAAGTTAACCTATTATTTAAATTTCACCATTATTTCAAAAGATTTTGTATTTTCGCCTCGCCCTGACGGATTATCTTTTTCAAAAATTAATTTTCCCGTTTGTGCATCGCCAGGATCAAACTCTAATTTTGCTTCAAAAAAAACATATTCTTCGGTCATCCACTCCCCTTTTGCTGTAGCATAACTTTCTACTATAATCTCATCCTTATCATTCACAAGTTTTATTGGAAAATCACCTTCAAAAAACCAAATTCCCAACGCCTCCCCTTTTATAGTTAAAGGACTTTGAATTATACTACCTGATTCCAAATCGTCGACAATTACTGGTGCTTTTTCAAATTCAACTGATTCGGTATTGTTTGATTGGTCTATTTTTTCCGCCTCTTCTTCTATTTCTCTTCTATCCGTATTTATTTCTGATTGGCTATTATCAGATAAAACCTCTTTGTTTTGATCTTGCTCTTGTTTAGTACATCCTGTTGATAAAATCAACAGAAAAACTATTAATGTGAATTTTTTCATAAAGACTAGATAAATTTTACACTTATACTTTTTTACTTTTTTCATACAATAACTCAGGGTCTAAATCTACTTTATTTGGCCATTCGATTGTATCAAAAGAAACTTTAACGGCATTAAATAAAGATTTTTCTTTCAATTCTTTAAATAAACCCATATTCAAATATGGTTTCATATCGAAGATTTTTTGTTCATTGTTTTCAAAAGTTAATAGCAGATTATAATCTTTAGTCGGTTTTACTTTTTTTACTCCTAAGTACATAATTTTATTTTAAAAATTATCTTAATGGATCTATTTTAAATGGAAGATCGCCTTTTGTAATTAATTTCCAATCTGCCAATAATTCTTCTTTGTGTATC
>WJKD01000041.1 GCA_014729315.1 Promethearchaeota archaeon
CCAATGGCAACTGCTTCAGTTAAATTTCCCAAAGGTGTGCGATATTTAGTAATTACTTCGTCTTTCTTGCTCCCTTTTTGAGAGCTAATTTCTATATTCGCCTCAGGATTAATTTGAGTATCAATAAGAGGGAGATATAATGTCTCTTCTGAATATCTGGGACTTGCGTCCAACATTCTATAAATCTCTATCTGGTTTTTCTTTAAGTAGCGTTCTGGTATTTCGGACTTTAAGTATTTTTCTATCTTTCTTTTTTTAAAGAGTTTGTTTCCAAAATACCAATAATATAAACGAGGGCTAAAGGCTATTTTATCTAATTTTTTCCCGGCAAAGGTATTGAGAAATCTCTCCTTATTTGTTTGCTCTGTCATTGATTCACACTTTCAAACCAACATTAATTAAAAAATAATTCCTTTTCGTTTCTTTTTAAAAGTCAAAAAGTAAGATTTACAATTTCCAAGCCAAGAAGATGAGCGCCAATAATAAACTCTTCAACCCAATCTCCGATAAAACTCACTCTATGCCAGCCGAACGATTTCCAGTCGTAATTATCTAAAATATGCTTGACTTTACTTTTCACCAACACTTTCGAAACGCAACCTCCCTTTTCTGTTAAATTGTTAACTATTTTACCTGATCTTATTTCTATTTTGTTTTCAAAAACGCTAATTTTGATTGTCGTAATATCTTCTCCAACGGGAAACTTTACGCATGGAGAGGCGCCGAGATATGCAGTCTCTCCATGATATAAAATCTCGTAGTCGGCTTTAGGGCCATCTAATCCGTATAATTTACTAGGCGCTACGCAATGCATATAAGTAATTTGGTCATTTACAGAATCAAATGTGTGGTTTGAGACAAATCCTGGTCTGCCAGTAAGAGCCAGTCCAAATATGAAACTAATGGCGGAATCCATATCCGATTCGCAAATACCGTAATATCCTTCGTTGCTAAGTTCGTAGAAAGCCATACACGGATAGGCGGGTAATTTACCAGTTAGTAGAAAGGTGCCACAATCTGGAGCGAATATCCTACAATTTTTTTCATTAAGAATCTTCTTAAAAGCCAAATATAGTTTTGCAGAATTTATAATAGTTTTATTGGTGGGTTCGACATTTTGAGCATTTTTTATCCAATTTTTAGCTATATGTTCTGCTTTTTTTTCATTTACTCTTTTATAAAATTCAACAATCTCGTCTGGATCTCCTCTAATCATTTCCGCATTGATGAGTTTTTTTAACTTATTGCTATACTTGTTTTCGTCCTTTCTCCACTGGTGAGCTTGGTCAAAACCTTCCGTATCAGTATAAAACTGAAAAGATTTATCCACGCTCATTTTTCCAACTTGTTCAATAAACTCTGGGCTTTCTTTAAGTATTTTTTTTCTCTCTGGGTTGAATAATCCTAAAATCACATCCCAGTCCATTTGAATTTTATCGCTAGCATATACTAAAATCTTTGTCCCTTGCCATCGTAAGAGATTAGACATAACTTCGATTGGTTCGTCAAAATCCTCGATATTACGGGAGGATATTGGATAAAGTCGAAGATTTTTGTCTTTTACGCTCACGAAAATTTTCGTAAAAGTGTGATCTCCCGCATATATTAAATTTGCTAATATCACTGATTTTCCTATTTCAATAAATTCTTTACCCGCCTTTATGATTCCTGGATAACCATAGTGTCCTACGGTAAAGATTACGACACCATGCGATTCTAAAATACTTTCCTTGATCTTTTCTACTAAATTAGTGTCGTATATTCCGAGAAGATCATTACTAGTAAAATAAATTTCAGGAAATTTATCTTTTAGATGATTTAGAATAGTGTTCATCAGTTCTTCGTTATCGTATCCAATGTAACGCCACCCCGCTTCCCAACGAGGTTTTCCAATAAAGATGATGTGAATTTTAATTTTACTATCGCTCATTTTTAATTCAAAAAAAAGTTATATAAAAAAAAATTTATTTTTGGAATTCTTAATGATTTCGTTTTATTACAAAAAATTAAAGACCCAATATCTTTCTTGCTTCTGAGGGATCAGCAACCTCCCTACCCATATATTTGCATATATCTACTATCCGTGAGACTATCTCGGCATTATCTTTTGCTGGAACTCCTTTTTCTAAAAAAGGATAATCTTCTGTTCCAACTCTTATATTTCCACCGTGGGAGATAGCCATTACTATCATTCTCGTATGTTCATCTCCCATGGCACTCACAGTGTGGACACTATTGGGAGGAATATATCTCGTCCTATGCAAATATGAATCAAAAGTAGGAGGGCTCCATGTTCCTCCAGGCCAATTAAAGAATAAAGTTAATACGTGCGGTAAAGCCCAATTTAATAATCCCTTATCTGTTAAATAATTTAAATTCCAGTAAGAACCCGTGTGCCATACTTCCCATTCTGGCTTGATATTAAATTCTTGGCACTTTCTACAATAGTCCTCCAATTCTTTTAGGGGATGTAAAACATCCACAATCGCTCCAGGAAAGTTTTCAGCGTGATGATTTAAAATAATCGAAAGCATATCTGGTCTTGCATTAAAATCTCCCTCTCTTTGGGGTATAGATTCGCTCGACATACCTGCTTGTATTAATACATCGCATTGTTCTCTAATTCGTTTAACAGTTTCAACCTCTTCGCCTCTTGGCAAATGCACATGGGCTATTGCCGCACCAGCTTCGTAACATTTAACTGCATCTTCGACTAACTCGTCTGTAGATTGAGCCCAATTCTTAATTTCGGGATAAATCCACGAATTTGCAGTTGTTGCGGTAATAACAATCTTTTCGTTGTGTGCTAACATTTTTTTCATTTCTAAGTGAGTTTTAATCTATATATTAAAAGGATACTTACTAAATTAATTATTACCGAGATACTCTACCTGACGTGTCTCCTTTCATGACATTAAGAACTTCTTCTATTGAAACTAAATTAAAATCCCCGTATATCGTATGTTTTAAACACGAGGCAGCAACTGCAAAATCTAATGCTTTTTGAGGAGAATCTTTAAAATTTAATAAACCATAAATTAGTCCACCCATAAACGAATCCCCACCTCCGACTCTGTCTACGATTGGAGTGATATCATATTGAGGACCTTTATACATTTGATTCCCATCATAGAGTACCGCAGACCATGTATTATAGCTTGCAGAAATGGATCCTCTTAGAGTGATAGCTATTTTTTGGAGGTTTTTAAACTGTTTTTTCATTTCCGTTACAACATATCTGTAATTTTCAGCTTTTAACTCCCCAGAAGTGACATCGGTATTTGGAGCACTTATTCTAAGCACTTTTTCAGCATCTTCTTCGTTACCAATAACCACATCGCAATATTTAACTAGCTTAGGCATAACTTCAAAAGGTTCCTTTCCATATTTCCATAATTTACTGCGATAATTCAGATCACAGGATACAGTTATATCTTTTTTCTTAGCTATTGAAACCGCTTCTAAACAAATATCAGCCAAATTTTGAGAAATTGCGGGGGTTATACCCGTTATGTGAAACCAGCCTACATCTTTAAATAATTTATCCCAGTTAAAAACACCAGGTTCTGCCGTTGCGATTCCAGAACGACCACGATCGTAAATAACCTTACTTGGTCTTGCGGATGCTCCGATTTCGAGAAAGTAAATTCCAATACGATCACCACCCCTAACAATCTTAGAGGTGTTTACTCCAAACTGTTGTAAGTATTGAATACACGCATCCCCAAGTGCATTTTTTGGTAATCGAGTTACAAAATCTACGGAAAAACCAAAATTAGCTAATGAAACCGCAACATTAGCTTCTCCACCTCCATAAACAACATCAAAAGATCTAGCTTGAGTAAACCTTTTATTTGAAGGAGGAGCCAATCTTAGCATTATTTCGCCGAAGGTTAATATATTTTTATCCATAATTAACTCAATTTGTATATTAGACAATTTTAATTCAAAACTATTGATTATACTAAATAGTTAATTTTGATAAATTTTTTGATAAGACCCGGATAAATTACTATAAGATCAAAAGAAATATTGGATCCTCAACTAAAAATTATCTTTGGATTTTTCCAGGGAGATAAAAATTATATTGCTTCTTAAAAACCCTTTCTTTGAGGAATCTGTCAAATCGACGAACAGCTTGGAAAATTGTCCACATTTGAGCGTCACTTTTATAATAATTCTTTATCTCTTCTAAGCTAATAGGTTCTATATCAAATTCCTCTGCTTCTTCTTGGAAGAATTTATTCACCAAACGAGTTAGACTCGGAATGAGCTCTGGTCTTTGTTCTTTATAAAAGTTTGCGATTAAATCAATAGAAACTCTCCGCCAATCATAATATCTGTCCACTGTATCTTGTAAAAAAAGAGCTTTTAGTATTCCTCTTAAAAACGAAGGAGCACTTTTTAATAACAATACTGCGTTCATTGCTTCTTGTCCATTAATTCGAAATAGCGGAGTGCTCGTATCTAAATAATATAATTTTGATTTCGGAGTAATAGACGGTTTATGAGGATTATAATCGATAAGGGCGAAGTTAGAAATCTGCCCATCAAGAGCTAAATCAAAAACGGGGTTTTCTTTATTAAAGCCCCATACTTTTTTCATTTCTCGCATTGCTAAAAGAACCAACAATCTTATCTCCGAAGGATTTAGTTTATGGATTATTTTATGTCCGACAGAATCAGGATGAATCTTTTCTTGGACGCAGTAGAACTGAATTCGATTCATATCGTCTTTAAACCAGACAGTATCATATTGGGGCATTCTTAGTCCCGCTTGAGCTAATAGTTTGTTATATTCATTATAAGCCCAGATATGTCGTTTCACTTGCTTTTCAGTGTCAAAAATTGGAATTCTTTTATACGCAACGGGTTCCGAATCGTTCAGAAGTTCGAAAACTAAGCTTATTTCACCATAACCCAGAATTTTTATCGGAATTTTACCCCCTTCTGGATTAAATGTATCTAATGATCGTTCTAGTTCCTGTAACATTCTTTTATTAACTTTCATCTAAATCAACCTTGAAAATTTCGTACAAATAAAAGTTTTGATCTAATCAAATATAAAATTAAGCTATCAATATGCTTGTTTAGTTGATTTTTTTGAAGTCTTTAAATTTAGAACTTAATTTATTAATCCCTTGCCCCTCTCAAAATTATTCGATTCTTCGTCCAGTTATCCCTATACCATGTACATTTTTCGAATGTGTCATTAATAGAATACATTTTGATTTTTAACTTATTGCGACATTTCTTAATTAATTCTGAATATTCAGAATTTTCCGCCAAATTGGTCTTTTGGTAAGGATCTTTTATATTATCGAATAGAATTTCTGAATTATCTACTCGAAATACTGCGTAGGTGTATTTTTTATCTCTAAATCCTCGCCACTCGTGACCATTGATCCAATCAGCGCAAGCACCAGTATTTTGAAGAAATGCAAATTCAGGTTCAACTCCTTCTAGGCCTAATGCACAATGACTAAGATCAACACCTTCAGCGTCCTTAGGATTTTCAAGACCCATGAGGGACAATAGTGTAGGCATAATGTCAACAGTTCCAACACAAGCATCTGAGGTTAAGTTTTTGGGAATTTTCCCTGGCCATCTAAATAATAAGGGAACTCTAATTGCTTCTTCGTAAAAGATATTCTTAGCCCTTCTTCCGTGAGAACCCAGCATTTCACCATGATCAGAAGTGAAAACTACTATCGTATTTTTGGATAAAGACAATTTATCAATCTGTTCGATTAGCCTTCCAAAATTCCAATCTAAGTTAGCGGTCATAGCATAATAATATTTACGCCATTTTTCTAATTTTTTACGCTCGTTATTACTCAATCTACCCCATGGGTCTGCGTATTTATCATTTTCTGGCTCGTAATTAGGTGGATTAGGAAATCCTATATCTTTAAAAATTTTTCGATATTCTTGAGGAACATTGCTACGAGTCCAAGGGTCGTGAGGTGTTCCATAGGACAAGAAAAGAGCAAAAGGTTTTCCACTTATCGCAGCACCTTCAAGATATTCCATCGCTAAATTTGTTTGAGCGTCTGGTTCATAAACGCCTTTTTCGTATCGAATTTGTCTAGGTGTATTTCTATGGTAAAATCCGTGATAATATAAATGATTAAAATTATATGCAGCCCAGTAACCGTCAAAACCTAAACGATGAGGTCCTGGAGGGACAAAACTGTTTTTGGAATCGTAATGATTACCCAGTTCATTCGCATAGAGATGCCACTTGCCAATGTAAGCAGTATTATAATTACTTTCAGTGAGAATGTGTCCAAAACATTTTTGATTGGGATTCATTCTTAACTCATTAATTACCATCCCTGTAGTAGTAGGATATTTTCCCGTGAAAAGTGAGGCTCTATACGGAGCGCATACGGGCATAGTTGATACTGCGTTAGTAAAATTTACACCTTCTTTAGAAAAGTTATCAATATTAGATGTACGAGCGGTTTTGTCTCCCGTAAAGCCACATCTCGAATATCCCAACTGATCTGCGAAAATATAAATGAGGTTTGGTTTATCTTTATTATCACTCATCTAATCAGTCCAAAAATCTTAAGATTTATTAAATATTAAAATTGCTCTTATTATTATCTACTTTATTCTTTTTCAATTTTTATATATATCAAGTAAAAAAATACACAGTTTAAAGATAAAAAAAAGAAAAAAAAACAGATTTGTATAGATCATCTTATGAAGTTAAAACGTCTTAAAGTGTTATCAACTAACGAAATTGAGGCAATTCATAATTCTACAGTTAAGCTATTAAGTAATATAGGGATTAAAGTTGAATCTCCTGAAGCAAGAGATATCTTTTTAAGAAATGGCGCCGAGTTAGACAAAACAGAGCAAGGAAATTTTATAAAAATTACCGAAGATATTTTTAACGAAGCAATTAAAAAAGTTCCCAAATCTTTCTCAATCTATGGTCCTGACGGATCTAATCAAACAAAAATAAATACTTCAAATTCAATTTTTTCTACTTTTGGAGCTGCTGTAAATATTTTTGAACCGACAAGGAAAAAAAAGATACGTCGTTCAAAATTAGAGGATGCTGTTAAACACATACAAGTTGTTAACAGTTTAGAAAATATTTCGTGTTGTCACCTCGATATTTGGCCATATGATGTGCCTTTTATGGAATTGCATTGTCATACGCTTAGAGAGTGGGCAAAAAATAGTTTTAAACCTTATGGTATGTCATGCTATGGGAGAACAGCGTCGTTAGATATGATCAATATCGCAAGTTTAATAGTTGGCGGAAAAGAAGAACTAATAAAAAAACCTAGATTAATAGGAGTTTTTAATCCGACATCTCCGCTGACTTTACCTCATCTATTATTAAATGGACTAATAGTATTTGCTAAATATGGTCAACCTTTTAACATTTGCTCCGCAGCGAGCGCCGGATCGACCGCTCCCGTAACTTTAGGTGGTTTATTAGTACAAACAAACGCTGAGGTTTTATCATCAATAATCCTTACGCAATTAATTAATCCAGGAACACCAGTCCTATACGGTTCCACAAATACAATAATGGATCCTCAAACTGGTAATTCTGCGTATGGATCTATGGAAATGGGATTAATTTCTATTGCTGCTGCTCAATTAGCTCATTTTTATGGTATTCCTTCGAAAGGTTCGGGAGCTCTTACAGATTCAAAAATGTTCGATATCCAAAATGGATACGAGCGAGTCTTAACGCTTATGTGCGCAGCAAATGCAGGTCACAATTATATTACTTGCGCAGGTACTTACGAAACATCTTTATCTGCCGCACTTGAACTACTAGTGATCGACAATGATATAATCGGTTCAATCAAGCGTGGTATAAAAGGGATAAGATTAGACAACGAGGCACTAGCTATAGACCAAATACTCCGAGCAGCAGAAACGGGGAAAAATTTCTTAACTATGAAACATACCGTCAAAAATGTGCGGAAAGAGATATTTGTACCTAAAATAAGTAATAGAGAAAGAAGAACTTCGTGGATTCGAGAAGGATCCCTTGATATAATGGCTAATGCAAAAAGAAAAGTTGATAGTTTAATCAAATCCTACAAAAGACCAGAACTGGACCTTGAAATTGAGAAAAAAATTAAAGAATATACAAAAAAAGTAGCATCACGAACTCTAGAGGATTATCGTCGTTCTGAAGGAATGGAAGATAAAAACACATCAATAGAAATTGGGGGGATAAATCTCGAAAATCAATAATTAAGAAATAGACCTTACTTGGAAACCGTTAACTAAAAATTAAAACATAGAGGTTATCAAACTACTAAAATACATTTTAATTAAGAAAAGATCATATTTACATAATGAAATTATTTTTATCTTACGCATAAAATTACTATTGGTTATAAATATGGCTCGACCTATTTGGTATGTGAAACTACTCAAAAAAGCATTTCCGAAAGTAAAGTTTATCGCAAAGCTAACTAATTTTCCATTCCTTGGTAATTTATTCGATAAGCTCCTTTTCGAAGGGGACGATATCTTTTACCTGCCGATGGATAAAACAATTCCAATAAACCAAGATATGGGAGAATATCAAGAATATGTTTTACCATCTCAAATATTAGAACATTTCGTTCGAGAGGCAAATTATCATTTTATCATGTCGTTTTGCATATGTCGAGATAGTATGCAGTGTGAAAGTTACCCAATAGACTTAGGATGCTTATTTTTAGGCGAAGCGGTGTTAGGGATAAATCCAAAATTAGGAAAGTTGGTTTCGAAAGAAGAAGCGTTAGTACATCTCGAGAAATGTAGAGAAGTCGGACTTGTGCACATGATCGGACGAAATTTATTAGATAAACAATGGTTGGGAGTGAAACCGGGTTATAAATTGCTCTCAATATGCAATTGCTGCCCTTGTTGTTGTTTGTGGAGGGTTTCTTCAGCTTTGAATCCTAAAATCGGTTCAAAAATAAAAAAAATGCCGGGGGTTGAAGTTCGAGTTATTGATGATTGTATCGGCTGTGGAACCTGCGCAGAAGGAATATGTTTTGTCGATGCAATTAAGCTTGTAGAGGATCGAGCTATAATTACTGATCAATGTCGTGGGTGCGGTCGCTGCGTTGAGATCTGTCCCCAAAATGCCATAAAGATCTCATTTAAAGAAAAGAATCTCGAAATTAAAAAAATTATTAATCAGATTGAGAGAATAATTGATGTGAGCTAAAATCAATAGGGATTTAGTAGAATGAACTTAAAAGAATTTAAGTTAGAAACTTATTTTGCTCAGTACGAGTTTAATTCAAAGTATCTATTATGCGCATCTGATTGCGAATCATTCACTGTTGACGAATTATTTACGCTAGAGAATGGCTCTGAAGAGGAATTTAGAACTCTATATTTAGGTTATACGGAATCTCACGGTCATCCCATTTTAAGAAGAGAAATTTCAAAATTATATAAAACAGGTAATTCAGACAATATTTTAGTTTTTTCGGGGGCAGAAGAGGCAATATTTATTTTCATGAATATTCTATTAGATAAAGGAGATCATATTATCGCTCAATTTCCTGCATACCAGTCTTTATATGAGGTTGCCAATGGAATTGGTTGTGATATATCTAAGTGGGTGATGAACGAGTCGCTCAATTGGGACTTAGATATCGCATTCTTAGAAAATTCTATAAGACCTACGACGAAAGCTATCGTCTTAAATTACCCGCATAATCCTACGGGAGCCTTATTAACAAAGAAAAAATTCCAAGAGATCATTGAAATCGCTCAGAAGTACGATATTTTTATTTTTTCCGACGAGGTCTACCGATTTTTAGAATACGATCAAAAATACCAGCTTCCCGCAATCTACGATGTCTACGAGAAAAGTCTATCACTCGGCGTAATGTCAAAAACATTTGGGTTAGCGGGTTTACGTATTGGATGGATAGCGACGCATGATAGGGATTTGTATGAGAAAATTGCAAAATTTAAACATTACACAACAATTTGTAATAGTGCTCCAAGCGAAGCGTTAGCCATAATTGCCTTAAAAAATAAAAATTTGATAATAAAAAGAAATTTAGATCTAATTAAAAACAATTTAAGTTACTTGGACGACTTCTTCAATCGATTTCAACAGCTTTTTCATTGGGTAAGACCAAAAGCAGGATGTGTAGCTTTTCCATTAATTAAATTCGATCGAGACGCAGAGAGATTCTGCAAAGATTTGTTAGATAAAAAAAGTGTTCTACTTTTACCCAGTACAATGTTTAACTACGACATTAATCATTTTAGGATCGGTTTTGGGAGAAAAGATTTTCAAAAGGGTCTAAAAGAACTGGAAGATTACATTAAAAAAGAATTATAAATTAATCATTAGTTCTTTTATCGTTTTTCCCAAAAGAGGTTATCATTTTTCAAATTATTAATTCTCGTTCTTAATTTAAGCGCTGACGCTGCTTGAACTGCTTCTTTTATGCTGTGAAAAACTGGGATATAACTTAATTCGAGAGATTCAATGATAAGAGAATATTTCTCTACATATGGAATAAATGCTATAACAGGTTTCTTTTTACTTGCGATAATATTTGCTATGCGTCGTCCAATCTGAAAAGAAATATTTGGAGGATAAGGCAATAAA
>WJKD01000363.1 GCA_014729315.1 Promethearchaeota archaeon
AAATAATTTTCTGACAGATCGATATCTTCACTGTTTTCAAGTATTAATTCCAGAACATCAAAATAGCCAACCACTTCCTGTTCATCCCGATTTTCAAGTTTATTGACCTTTAAATCGGAAATTAATTGTTTGACTTCATCATCCGATAGTGTTGCTCCTTCAATTCTCGTAGATGAACCAATACTTTGTATTGTAGCAATATTTTTTAATTCTTTTAAAATGTCAATTTTCTGGCTTTCGAGTATTTCCCATTTCCCTTTAAACAAATCAATCTCAGAAATCAACTTTAAAATGTGTTGACTTGTTCGAAATTCAAAATTTAATTTTTTATCCAGTGTATCCATAACATATCCGGATTTTATCTATAAATTATACCCATAATATATCCATATCTTATCTATAAAGCAAGTATTCATTAGTATTTTTATATCGGGTGGGTCACGGGGTTCGCGCCTCGATTTCCCGACACAGAACCGCAAGTGAAAGTTTTACGTCTCCAAAATGGCGCATCTACGACCCGTCATACGAAAAATCCTCTTGACGGACTCCAGTCACAATCCAATTTTCTACCATGTTGAAAATGCGCTGTGGCGTGCTCCTTTCACGTATCAGTTTCCATTCACGTTAAAGTATTTTAACACCTGCTTACTTCCGCCTTTGGCGAAAATCCTTCTAGCCGTTTCATGGCGCACGGTCAAACTACAAACCAATGTTATGCGCTAATTAGATTAAACAGCTAAAAGCTCATAGTTTTTACAAGTTCTCTAATTTTAATCATTTCTTTTGGGTTATAATCAGCTTCACAGATTACTATTGACAATTTTCTTGATACTGGACATTCACGATTTGAAATAATGAACGAAGTCAAAATCAGTTGTACCAGAGATATTCTTGATGCAGCAGCTAATCCAAAACCTGCCCCCCATACGGGAATTGAAATTGATGCTAAGGATTTATACTGTCTGAGTACGTCCCATAATTTACATAAACTTTTCCATATAGAATCACGAGTAACATTGGTTACTTTATCGCAATTCATCGTTGAAAATACAGATAAAAATATTTTGCGATCTTGGATAGGAACCATGGCCACAGCACCTATTGGGTACTTTTTATTTTTTCCAAAAGCCTTTTGTTTGTCTATTGATGCCTTAATTTTCTGTTCATCTAATGACTCTTGGATTTTAGAATCAAGCTCATTCCGATTGCCATCAAAATATCTTTTTATTAGTTGGGCTTTAAGACTGTTTTCACTTATTATATTGGGATATTCTGTATCGAAATAATTACTGCTTCCGATAGCTATATCGGATTTTTCATTTATGAGGTTACCAACTTTTACTTCGATAATTAGATTTGATGTATCAGATTCCTTTGAGAATTTCGTTGGAGGAAATGATTTAAAAATTGCCCAAAAGGCAGAAATTAAAATTGCCAAAAAAAATAAGGAGCTGTCGCGTTTTATGATGTATGGAAAAAAGAAAGAGGAGAATTCAAGTACTAACCAGCATGCACCCAATGCCAAAAAGAAATATTGACATAAAAACTTTAAATTATCAAATGATAGAAAATATTTAAAGCGTTTCCAATATTTCACTGAAACACTCCATGTAAAGATTATCGTTTCGATTGGATAGGTCTCGCGGCTCTCGCCCTGACCCCTTACAGAACCGTGCTTGACAGTTTTACGGTCTCATTTCCGTTTGTTAACTCTGGACTGCTTTTCATCCGCCATTTTTTGTAGCGGACCTGTCCGCCAATTTTTAGGCGGATGAATTTGATGAACCGCCCTGTGCGGAGCCGTCCGTCATCTGACTGAGTGTAGGGAGGGCAGGAGGAAAACCTGCCCTTACCTGGTTGTGTGGTATTTTAACAATTCAGGTGCTTATATTTCTTGTAGTTATTTAATAGGAAAGCACTGTTTTATTAAATTTGCTTAATGCTTGCCTCCAATGCCTCAGCCAATTTCCATCATTCCTTCTTTCTTCCATAAAAATATCTTCATCTTCAAGCATTATCCAATTTTTTTCGGCCAATTTTAACCATTCTCTTACATTTTCATAAGTATCTTTATTACTTAACAATATTTCAGTTTTTGCAAACCATGATAAATACTGTCTCCAGGCTAGTCTTACCCATGCTTTACCTGGATTTTCTTTTAAAAATTTATCAATTTCTTGAGCCCAGGCATTATTTGAAGATAGTTTGCCAATTAAATGTCCATAATTTTCAGCTCTTAGTGTCAAATTTCACCACAATTCCCC
>WJKD01000364.1 GCA_014729315.1 Promethearchaeota archaeon
CTAATTCTTCCATTAACAAATCTGGTGTGATGATAAAGTAAATTCGATTTTCAGCATTATTAATTAATTCCTTCATTTTTTTCCGGATTTTGTCTTTTCTATTGATTGCCCACACTCTTGGTTCTGCGTCTTCTTCATCTACTTCTAATCTGGAAATATTCTCTTCAAGTAAGATGGTTTCAGAAATCTTTTCCTTATATTCATTACGAATGGAGTCAAAAATTTTTTCAATTGGTATAATCTGGTAATTAGCGCCCCTTTTAACGGGTTCTTTTTGTATAAAACCTCTATCAATCAATCTATTTAAGGAATCGTATACTCTCGCCCTATCTACAGAAGAGTTTTTTGCAATATCGGCTGGAGAGGCTATTTTATACTTACATAGAGTTAAAAGAACTTTACTATCGTTTTTCGTAAATCCTAATCCTTGAAGTGATTTTTCGATTTCAGATTCGCTAAGGATTCCCTTCTTTTTACGTTTATCCAATCTAGATAAATCCCAATTCTTTTTATGATATTATAAAAAAGCTCTCTTAAAATTTTTTACTTTTGTGAAAAATAAATGAAATTTTAAATACTACTAATATTGCATTTTTTATGGATAATAGATGGATAATTTCTTCTTAATATGTGTTTATGATAAATTATTTTTGGAAGTCCATTACTTTCACAGTGATAGAACGATTGTTGCCAATTTCGTGAAAAAATGAATTTTTCACTTGACAAAAATTTAATAATAGGTAAATAAGATCGTTGAGTACATAGAAATTATTATTGCAATATTAATAGTTGTTAAATTCTATTTTACAAGGAGTTCAAGTTCACATCTAATAAAACTTCGTCTTTTTTATTTTGTCGGAAAAATTATTGAAACGAAGAATTTTCCGAGTTCAAAAATTCAATTGATTTAATTTACTCGAAATATCGATTCCAATCATAACATTTATATAATAGAAATGTGTAGTAATAATTAACTATAAAATTAAAAAAATAAAATTCATATTAAAAATTTTAGTGGAGGAATATTATTATGGCTAAAAAGAAAAAACCTGCAAAAAAGAAAGGCGGTGCAAAGAAAAAGAGCGAAGGTTATATCGCGAAAGCACCCATTAGACGCTTGATGAAAAGAGAAGGTGCAGATTTAGTTGCCGCTGAGGC
This sequence comes from Promethearchaeota archaeon, assembly GCA_014729315.1. The sequence continues at coordinate 1,159 of WJKD01000364.1, forward strand.
ACTTGATAAATTAATTGGTTTCTTAGAAGATTCGGCCGCAAAAGCTACTAAAGAAGCTTTGAAAATTTGTAAAGCAGATAAGCGTAAACGGGTAACAGCTGCCGATGTAAGAAATGCAACGCGCTAAATAATTAATTCATTTTTGAATTAGAAATAAGATAATTTTTTTTATTTTCTTATTCTTATTTTCCTTTTATTCTAAAATAAAGATATTTACGATTAATTTTCACTGAAGAGATTCACACTTTTACTCAAATTCTTTAAAAAAATCGGGATTTAAGTAAGTATCAACATTTTCATCAAACTTTTTTTTTACAGAATCCAATCCTTCTACTACGATTCGGGTATTACCTACGATATCGATGTATCCAAGTTCAGCACCAAATCTAGGAACGAGATGAAAATGGACATGTTTAATACTACCTCCAGCGTTTTCCCCTTGATTCATCCCCATATTGTATCCGTGAGGGTTATAAAGGTCATCCAACAGGTTTTGCAATCCTTGAATTGCCCTAAAAATACGATCAATTTCTACTTTTGATAATTCAATAAATTTTAGCACATGGCGATTTGGGACCACCATACAATGACCTGGGTTATAGGGATAGAGATTTAACACAGCAAATATGAGTTTATCTTGATAAAATTTTAGAGATTTTACTCTCGGGTCATTGTCTCTAATACCGCATAAAATGCATTCTACATCTGGTCTATCTTTTCCTTGGACGTAATCAAGTTTACCCAATGCACGAAGATATTTTTCAAACATTATATGAGATCACCTTTCAGCTCTTAAGAATAGAGAGAATAATCCGTTCCGCTCGTAAATTCGTCCTCCTCTCCTAGATTAGAAACCTTCATTTTCCCACTACAATATTCGTCGAGCAAGAGATTACCATACGCTGCACAATTAAACACCCGACGTATACTTTTGAAAAAACTGTTTTTTGATAACTCCTCCTTCTCTTCGATAAATTTTTGGTCGCTAATTTCAAAACGATGATTATTTGGATCAATTCTAAAGAAGACATCCTTTAATAGGAAATATTTTCGTAGTTCCAAAAAGAATTCGAGTTTCCTTTTTTTCTCCAAGGAATTCAAGGCACTAATATGTTGCTTAGAAATTTGAGTACCAAGCGTGATCACGATTAAATCCTTATTCTTTGGTTTTATTACAAACATAACTTTGCTCAAAGGACCAGGAGGAAATTGGAATTGAAATCCAAATTCAATTTTTGGGTCTTTCACCTTTTTTCTTAAAAGACCCTCCTCTAGCAAATATTCTCGAATAAGAGCTTGAATTTTAGTTTCATTTGCATCCATTTTTTTAGTAGTAGCCCAAACAACAAGTTAATGATATGAATTTTCCTAATTCATACAAATCATACATAATTTAAAAAGAAACTTTCATTTGCCTAAAAATTTGATGCATAAAATTACTTACCTCAATATTTACCTTTTGGACGAGGTTGAGGTTCTATTCCAGCCTTTTCTAATTTCTCGATGTTGTTTTCGAGCTCTTCTACAGGGGTACAATAAATGATTTTTAAGGTCTCGTAATCAATAAATAATGAACCGACGATGCCCAATCCCATTAA
>WJKD01000365.1 GCA_014729315.1 Promethearchaeota archaeon
TTCTCACTCATTTTCAATATTTGTAATGGAAAAAGCATATTTAAATGTTATGGAAAATATCCTCTTAATTAAAAAAATATTATTTAAAGAGAAAAAAAATAAATTCATAAAAAATAATATAAATAATTAAATAACTTGAGCTCCTCATAATATTGAACTATTGAATTTTAGAGGAAAGTATTAGAGTTCCTAATGAAATTTAGAAAGGCTTTATTCTTATGGAAGAAGAAGAGACGAGAGATTTGTTCGCAAAAGTTGATAAAAATACGAAAGATCTGATTGAACAAATTAAGGAAAGAATTCGAGAACAAGACGACGAAAGGAGGGCGACACTTGGAACCGCGATTAATCAAATCGTTTCTTTTTACGAGAAACTAAATATTGCAAATCCCGATGTAAAGAAAATAATAGATAAATATAGCGATGATTACAAAGATGAAGCAGATTTATTGACAGATGCTCTAAGAATCTTTGATACTTATAAAAGAAAAAGATTAGACCTTTGGTTAGCTGCGAGCGAAGAATTGAGGATGATGCTCATCGGTCCAACGACATTTAGGAATTTATTATATGCCGCTGATGCCCCTAAGAAGAGTTTAGATAAACCGCAAAGAGAAAACAACGCCTTGGACGTAATCTTATGGTACACAAAAAAGCCGATAACGATGCTCTCACTCGAGGAAATTTTATACGCCATTAAAGATATTTGGACTGTTTTTAACTTTTTTTCAAGTATCGAGATTACGAAACAATCAAGAGACACTTATTACATCAGATTCCTTCACAGCGAGGACGAACGGTATAGTAGGTATTATTTAGGATATTTTGAAAGGCTATTTTACTATTTAAATGCGTCTAAAGATGTCCCGTTTAAATGTGGATTCGACGGACAGGCGTTCGGTCAAACTGTATCAATCAACGTGAGGGAATTATTTGATAGAGAGATTTAGACTTATGGTTAATTTTGGTAAAGAATTTGTATGAATAAGGTTAAAGAATTGAAATTGACATAATGGTTAAGATAAGAAATTAGATTTACTCTTCAAAGGTCTTTGACAAAGAAAATCTCAATTTTAAATGCTTTTTCTCTTATAGGTTTTTTTAATTCCGCTTCTCTTCTAGCAAATAAAGCGGGAACATTATAATTTGTTGCTAATGCTATGGTTGCACAATCAGCTAATGCAATCGGAACATTACATTTTAAAATGCTAATTTCTCGATAAAAATGTTCCAATGGTTCAATTACAATGTAATTTGAATTAACCAAATTATCCACCTTTTCAAAACTCTTATCTTTTCCAAGTTTCTTGCATAGAATATATTCTGCTTCTATGATTGCTAAAATTGTAGCTATGGGAATAATTTCTTCGTTCAAAATATTTTTATAAATTGAAGAATCTTGTCCTAATAGAAGTAATTCAATGATCGTTCCGCCATCTAAGACTACTTCTTTAAAAGGAAGATTCATCTTTTTTCCTCTCTAAATAGAGTTCGTTTAAAACATCCTCAACATTTATATCTCGTACTTTTTGGCACGCTTTTATAAATTTTCTTTTATCCTTCTTTTTATTGTAATTTTCAAGCAAGAATTTGATGGCAGTATCGTAGTTAATTTTTTCTTTTCTTTTAATTTGTAATTGCGCTGCTACTTTTAAGAGTTCTTCTTTTGTCTTATCGTCAATAGTAATTGTAGTAATTTTTAGCACCCTATATTTTTCATTTAATTCATAGATAATATAGAATATATTATATTTATTAATATCTATTTTTCTGCCTAATAACTATTGATGAGCTAAATCTTTAGTTATCAAGTAAAAATATTTCATTTCCCGAATGTGGATTAAAAGCTAACTTTTTTTACTTTAAGGTTTTCTACATCGTTAAAATGTGTTTCTGTGGTATAGAGGTATATTTTTCGGCTCATTGCTTCAGCAATAATAACTGCATCGACCATTGACAGAAATTGATATCTACATTTCAATTCTCCAGCCAAAATCGATATCTTGTTGCTAACGGGAATAAAGGTAATTATATTCCCTTTCCTTAGATTCTCCATTATGACTTGAGCGTTAATCTTTCCTTGTTTTCTACACAGGTGGTTAAAGAGTTCGACATAATTCAATTCCGAAGTAATAAAAAAGAAATCCTTTTTCTTTTTCGATTTAATTTCCTGTATTATGTTTTTATTTTTACTAGCGTATAGACTGATCACGCCCGTGTCTACAAAAATCGTATTTTTCATAATAATTTCTTCGAGTAGAGCTTATCCTTCTCGCGTTCGATTTCCATCCTCCTTTCCTTGGATATGTCCTTGACGATCTCTACACCCATGTCTCTATCCAAAATCGATTGCATTCTTTTCTCAGAAAGACAGGGTAATATCTTTATACCTTCTAAGGGATGATCGATGATAATTACTTCATCACCGTCTTTCCACCCATATTTTTTCCGAATCTCTGAGGGGATAGTAATCCTTCCGTGATTACTTATTTTTACGATTGTCATATAATAATAGAAAGTCTTAAGAAATTAAAACTTGCTTATTATTTTTCCATTTTGCTTAGCAGATTGGATTTTATATTTTAATATAAATAGAAATAAGTGAGCATAGATGTTATTAAATTATAATAAATTGCAACTCCTCAGTTCTTATTAGCTAATTTGGCGGATGTTTTTTAGAAATCTTTCCTAATATATATAACTGATTATAGAGAAGAAGTTAAATGGTTAAAATTAATAACCTCATTAGTCTATACTAATATTAATACAATTTAGTTATTATAAAAAATAAATAAATGATGAAACTCTGATTTGGATGAATAAGCGAAATATGACTTCTGATTTAAAAAATTATTCTGAATATTGGCATAACAAAATACAAAAAAGAAAAGAATTACTTACCAAAAGGAAAAAAAAATTAAGAAATTTAGCAAAAGATTGTGCAGACATTTTAAAAAGGGAGTTTGGTGTTAAAGAAGTTTACCTAATTGGATCTTTATTAGAAGATCACAAAATTCATCTAAATTCAGATATAGATTTAGCGATTCTAGGATTAAAGGATGAAGAATATTTTCTTGCGTTAAGAAGATTATATAGTATTCTCCCAAAAAATGTGAATATTGATTTAATTGATATTCCAACTGCTTCAGAGTCTATGAATGAATTAATAAAAACTCAAGGTGAGCAATTATAATGGGAGAGAATCATTTTTTAATATTAAAAGCAGAAATTAGAGACGAATTGAATAATTTAAATCGGCTATCAAAAGAATGTAAAGAATTTGCTGAAGTACAAAAAATTAATTTAAATTCACCAGAAAGTCTAAGAGTTTTTGGTAGCATTTTACATGATTTTTATACTTGCATAGAAAAGATATTCCGCAAGATTGCTTTGAATATAGATGAAGAA
>WJKD01000366.1 GCA_014729315.1 Promethearchaeota archaeon
AACGGCAAGAATGGCTGAATTCGGATCCCTTATCAAATCTCGAAGGTAGATACGAATATCGAAAGGAAATTTGGGATAGGCATCTCGAAATCGTTATTGAAATTGCAAAAAATGCTGAAATCAGTCCAGTCTTAAGGGCTTGTTATAGCATCCTTAAAAATTCTCCCAATTCGCCCAATATCATACAAGTTTTATCTTATAAAGATATAATATTGTTATCTTTGAAAGAATATGAACCCATCTCAAATATGTTTAATGATAGACTTAATGAAATTTTAAAAAATCAAATTATTTTCGATCCAGATTTAATGCTGGCGTTAATGGAGAGCAATAGTCCTATTTTACACGAAAAAGCAATGGATTATTTTAGAACCTTAACCGGCTCGTTTTCTCCAAAAATCTTAATTGCGATTGTCCTAATGAAGAACGCTCCACTTTGGTCAGAATTGTTTGAAAATAATCTCTCTTCTTACTCTCCTAAACTATATTACGAATTCGTAAAACAACTCGTCCTTAAAGTGAGAGAAATTCAGAATAAAGAAATCGTTCTTGAAAGTAATTTAGTGGATATATTATCGATGAGCACAGTCAAGATAAGCGAATTAAACAAAGACCAGAAGATTTCCCTCTTCGAAATGATTTGCGATACCCTATTTCACGAAAACGACTTATTTGATTGGATTGGTAATTACTTGGAGGAATTAATTTTTAGTATCTCATTTGAAGAATTAAAGTCTATAGCTAAAGGGATGAAATTAGAATTTTTAAAACGCCCACAATCTTCGAGAAACAATAGGATAATTACTCTCTTGAGAGCTCTAAATAGAGACCAATTACCTACAGACAGCGAAATTATTGATATCTTAGAAAATGGTACATCTAAGATGATAGATATGTTTAATACTATTGTGGCGCTTTTTAAGGAAGGATTAAAGAATCGATTTTCAACCTTATTAATTTTCTTTGAGTCAGATATTACTAATTTAAACATTAACGCTACTGAAGTTTTTGGATCGTTTAGTATGGAAAAAAAGGAAAAATTTCTCTCCATGATTACAGATTCTCCGGTAAAAAGAGCTTTCTCATTCGGACTTAACAAACTAGACGAAATATATCAAGAAAAAATACCAGGAACATACATCGTTCAATTATTTGAACATAATGCTCCCGAGGTTAAATCATATGTTTCAAATAAAGTTGAGAAGGTAATAGATGAGTTAGGAAATGGAGACAGAGATCTATATATGTATTATTTTAAAACATTAGCATATTTGCCTAATTTACACTCAAAAGGTAAAAATCGGTTATATAAGTCAATTTCTCAGTTTGCTTTGAAAAATAAAGATCTTATCCCCGGCATAGAAGAAATACTCTTAGAAATTGGGTCTTCTAACATTATTATCGATACAGAACGAGCGCTTACAGCCTTGGCGGAAATTAAAAAGGAGGTAGAATACACGTGAAAGTTAACTATCAATATCCAAGTCCTTCAATGTGTTTTCAGCAAGAAAATCTCACTGTTTTGGGTTTGAGTCCCGACCTTTCGAGGGAAGAAAAGGTGTCTTTTATTGGTCGTTTGAAGCATCCCCTTGTATATCGGGACGCGATGCTCATGCTCCGAGAAATCGTTATTTCAGATATGGGTCACAAGAAAAAGGAACGCGTCGAATTTTACGCGTGGCTCGAGAATGAAATAAAAAGGAGAGTACTTGAACACGAAAAGTTTATGCCGGAAGTACGAGATAAACTATCAACCCAAATGAACGAATTGGTAAAAGATTTAGAAAAAAAAGAAAGTGAGATCAGAAAACTCTCTCAACTAAAAAATGACCTTCAAAAAAATATTGAAGATAAAGACATATGGAAAGAATATTATAAGATTGAAAGAGATTTTTGGAGTTTTATTAGAACTCGAGATATCGCCTTATGGTGGATTTTAGATCCCGTTATCACTGTCCATCCAGACCAAATCTCGTTTGAAGCATTTTCATTAGACGAATCTACCTATGGATGTCTTTCGATTGATCGTCAAGAGTTTAAAACCAAAGGAACACCGAAATTAGGTACAACAAATATCGACTTTTCGGCAAAATTAGCCCGAGAAATGGCTAGGTTTCGAACCTACACTCAAGTCGAGTTGTCTATCAATCCCGAAGGATTTACTATTGACAGTGGTATTATGCCCGAATATTTAGAAAAGAAAATTGATCTTCCTGAAACGTGGATAAAGGGCTTTAATCAAGTATCGGCAGCAGCCTGTCTCGAAGGGATTGATATAGAGTTGAATCCTATAGATATGTATGACATATGCTCATTCTTACGGCGTCATAAAGCTCGGAAAAGTCCTCGAGATATGAGATGGATCTTGAAACCAAATAAAAGAATAAAAATCATATTAGAACCGTGGAAAAAAACTTTAGAATTAACGGCAGTCTACAAAGGTAATACCTATAGAGAAGAAAGAATATGGGGTCGAAGAAGATGGCTTGTTCTGGAGAAAATTATACCTATAACTGAATCTTTTATAGTAAGACTCTTGGGTTTCGGGATGCCCCAGTTTATAATTGCTAATATGGGATCTTTTAAAATGACGGTTGGTTTTACTTCTTGGTCTGCGAACGATTGGGTAAAGGGAACTGCTTTCAACGTATTGGCGGGGTTTATTGGAGAAGGAAATTACGATAAAGTATACGAGCTCATGAAAGAAAAGAGAGTCTTGAGTATGACCGAAATTAACGAATCACTTGACGATTTTGACGAGGAAACCAACAGATCTGGAATAGGAATGCTTTTACGAAGGGGAGAAGCTTATTACGATCCCTTAATTAAAAAGTATCGTTTCAGACATTTATGCAATGTTCCAATACCAGAGAAATTATACGAAGTCTCAGAATTAGAGAAAAATGTTGAGTCTCATATTAAGCAACCTTTAGGAAATTTACATATAGAAGTGAATGCAGACCAGCAATTAGAAGTATCTAACGTGTATACCATTAGGGGAAACGCTCACACACTTACAATATTACAATTTGACCAAGATAGACAAATTTCAAAGGTTAAATGTGATTGTAGAGAATTTAAAAGAGGTTCAAAAAATATTTCTTCTCCTTGTTCTCATATATTAGCGTTATATATTACTTCCATGAATTTCTTAAATTTCACATTTGAACCAGAAAAAGAATATAATATACAAGATTTGGAGGAAATAATACGA
>WJKD01000367.1 GCA_014729315.1 Promethearchaeota archaeon
CTAAAAATTCATTAAATGGCTGGGGCTCTGCGAAAAAGGTTTTTTTATATTCTTCTTTTATATCCTCGCTTACTTCTTCTGGGATTTTATTCATTTCTTCCAAGAATCTTGAGGTTAATGTATTTACATAAAGTTTTCGAGCTTTTTGTATAGATGACAGAAAGAGAGAATTACCTTCAAGAGAAGCGAGAATGTCTAACCAAGTTTCGATTGATATTGAGGAAATAAAATTTGCACTTTCGATAACTTTACTAATCTTTTTATTCTCAATTAAGTTAATCCCTATTTCTTTAGTTTGTTTTAAGCTTAAGTTTAATTGCTTGAGTTTACGGGTGTAATTTTCTTTATGTTTTTCTAATAATTTATCTTGAAAGAAAATAAAATTTTTAACATTAGATCGTGTAATTTCAATTAATTTATTCTGGATTTCTATGATCTTTTTCGAAATTTGGTTAATTTTAGAAGCATTTTCCTCATCATACTTTGATTGTTCAAACTGTTTCACTTGTTCTTCGTAATTCTCTGTCCGGTCGACTAAGGATTCAAGTTGACCTTGTAAAGTGTTACCTGGGTAAATTAATTCCCGTATTCTTTGTAGATCAAAAGCATTTTTTTCCATTTTTATAATATGAGGTTAAAATGAAGTTAAATTTTCTTAGTTTATATTTCAGGTGGAGTTTTAGTTTCATACTTTTTACTATTCATACTATTGCTTCCTTTATCTGAGCTACTTAAAAACTCTTGTCTATCTACATGAATTGCTGTTCCACCAACCAATTTGAGTGAGTTATAAAACAAATCGTAGGTTAACAATCCGGTGTTAATTGCTTTAAATAAAGCTACCCGCGTGCCCCTTTCGATGTCAGATCCCGAATACCCTATGGTTAATTTTAATAGACTCTCTCCTTTCAAATTCTTGTTAATCTCTTTAAGCATTATGTTATTTTCAAATTCGCTAATTTTTCGTCCCAGTTTAGCTTCTAAATCTTTTTCTATTGTTTTAATTTTCATAAATTCTTTTTCTAAATTTTGAAGAATCGAATCGTCAACGCCGATTTTGGCATTTTTAATTTTACTAATGAATGATTCAATAATCTTTTTTCTTAACTCGTAATCAGGAAAGTCAAATCTTAAGTGGAAGGTAAAACGCCTCCATATTGCAGAATCTAGTTGATGCTGATGATTGGTTGCCCCGAAAATTGCTAAAGGGACTCCTTCGTAATTAACCTTATCGATTACCTGCAAGAATGAGATAACTGCTCTCTTTATTTCCCCCACTTCGTGAACATTGGATCGTTCCGAACCGATGGCGTCTATTTCGTCAAAAAATAGGACAAACGCCCCATTTTCTTTCGCTATTTCTGCAGATAATTCAACGACATTTCGTATATTTTTAATGGTATCTCCCAATAACGGGGACACGAGTCTGTCCGATTCAACTACGCAAATCGGAATGTCATATTTTTTAGAAAAAGCTCTCGTTAAAGATGTCTTACCCGTTCCCGGAGGTCCATATAATAGCATAGTCAAATTAGGAGTTAATTTTGTTTTTTTTAACTGTTCGATAAATTCTTCGTATTTTTTTAAAGCTTGAAAAAAATCGTTAAACCTGTCTTTTTTATTTTCGTTTCCAAGAATATCATCCACGGTTTCTTTAATATCTGTGGGTAGGTAAACAGTACCATATTTTCCTAATCTTTCCTTAATTTCACTATCAGAAAATGTAATTTTTTTTTCATCCCGTTATTATTCTATATATTATTATTAATTCTTTCTTTCTTTATCAATTTTATCGCAATAAACAGCGGTTTCTTCTATTAAATCTTTTAGATTATCTATTTGTGAGCCAATAAAGTTAAAAATTTCTTTTCTATATTGAACTGAATCTCTTATTTTCATCTTATCGAGCCCTAAATATTTCGGGAAGCAGATAAGCTTCATTAAATAAGGTAAAACTTTCTCGTTCGTTTGTAAATCCTTGAATATGGAATAGAAAATGTTCTCGTCAGAGAGTTTCCATTTAAGTATCGACATATAAATTATAAAAGCAAAATTCATGGCGATCCAATTTATAAGTTCTTTCGATAAAAAACCCCGTCTCAAAGATACAAAAGCTAAGTAGTATAAGATAATAGTTTCGTTACTAAACTGGGGGATTAATCTTATCGTTCCATCTGATTGTTTGTTTTCTCTAAGAAAATTATTTTTCTGTAAGATATCCGTAAATTTATCGCTTGGAGCAATAAAGATGCCATCAATTAATCTGAAACCAATCCTTTCTGAAATACTCTCAATCGCTTCTTCTTCAGCGTTAGCAATAGAATCTATAAACGGATCAAATAGCTCGTTTTTTAAGATCATCGGTAATTCGTAACCTTCTTTTTCTGGAAATTCTCCATAGTTAGGATCCAAATTAAAGAGCGAAGTTAAATTGTTGATAATTTTGTAAACTTGTGGAGACATACCCGGTATCGTAAAAAAATCTGGATTTTCCAATTTTTCTCGATAATGAGTATGTGGTTTTAGAATATGTCTTTGGCATTCGTAATAGTCTATAGAGTATTCCATTAATTGCTCGTATATTGATTGTAAATTTGGTCCTCTAGGAAGTAGGATCGTTTCAATAAACTTCGTTAACCTATATAAGTAAGTATTTTCATAATTTTTCTCATCGGGATTTGTTATTTTTCGCAAGATATTCAAAGCATCAACTGATTCCTGTAAAAATTCTATGATATAATCCTTTATATCAATAAGAGAAATTTCTTCTCTGTATTTTAAGATAAAATCTTTAATGATCTCGTATACATTTGATCGATACATCGCCGAAAACTCAGAAAGAGCTCTCACTTTTCGAACATTTCGCTTTTCTTCTTCCTCTCGAATTTTGTCTAAAATCTCCGTATCGATTAAGAGGTCCGGATCCAAGTTTATAATTATTCTTCTAGTTTCTCTTAAAATAGGTCTCATATGACTTATAAACGTCAAGTATCGAGGATAAATGTCGTTCCATTTTTCCCTTACCATAAATTAATCACCTTTCACTTCCTTTTCATTTATCTAGCTTCAGAATCGGTTCCCACCGTAATCTCAGCAAAAATATTCGCAATTTCAACAAAAATTGGGATCTCTACGCGTACTAGTTCACCAAGAACCCAGCGATTTACATCTTTCAATAAGAATCTTATCTGGGAATGGATTTTTTTATTTATTTCGGAATCTATAACATTCGAGAGCCATAATCCCCCGCCCAAACGATAAGCAATAATTTTGATGAGCGGTTCAAAAAGAGGTTCTATCACTTGTTTCATCATCCACGATTTAGGAATTACGCTCATATTACTCGATTCGAACGATGAATCTCGAAGGATTGGATGGGTTTCTTCTATAGATAATTTTGGCATAAAACTTAATAATAATATTAAAGCAAAGATTGCAGAAATTCCATTAATAGTATAAGACCCTCCGATTTTTTCAGGATTGTCTCGATTAATACTGAGATTAGCTAGAAACATACAAATAAACACATTTCTGTCGAATTCTTCAGATACGTAGGCGTGACCTAATTCTTCGTCTATGATTATGTATTTCTCTTCTAATATTCTTAAAATCTCGTCTGGAAAAGTGTAAAAAATGTATATTTTTTTCTCGCTTTTTCTTAAATCCTTTTCAACCATAAGTTCCTTCGAGATAAGCCCAAACAGATTAACTAATTCTTTCAAATGTTCTTTAACATATTTTCGCGGTTTATTTGGATCTCCAAACATCGCATAAAATTGATGATCAACGATATGAAAATCGTTTCTCTTACTAAAAGCTTCAACTAACCGATCGATAACTGGTACCTGCGTTCCTGAAGCGATTGCTTTTGTTCTTGACGCTACGAAACCGTTAAGTAGCTCGTTAATCACAAAATCTTGTTCATGAGTTCTCGATTTGAGGATTTTTTTAAAAGCGTCTGCGAAATCACGAGTATCTGGAAAGAAGGAATTTTGTATTTTGTCGTCAATTGATTTATAGAATATTTCGCCATTATTTTTGGGAAATTGCGTTTTCATGGTGTTTAATCGTTGAATCAACGCATCTTTCGCACCGGGAATATTATCAATATCTCGTTTTTCAAGTTGATTAGTAGCAACCTCTATACCGTCAATAAAATCTTTTAATAACGAATTCCATGTAGTATCTTTATCTTCCATCATAATTTGCTATCCTTTTCCATTCTTTATTATTGTATTGACCAGTTTAAATCTTTCGCGCATTTTTTAAGAGCCTCGATTATAGGTTCAATTAAACCTTTATTGTAAAGATTGGGAGAAGAGACCCCTTTTTGGGCTTTCCAACCCATTTTGGTCCCTTCACCTAATTCTTTCCGACCGTATTTCAAAACATTTTGTAAATTTCTAATCCACCAATAAAACCTTAACCACTTTTTATTGGGATTATTTTTATCATAAATAACAGCTAAAGCTTTCCATTCTCCCATCAGCCATTTAACAGTAATCCCTGATACGGGCATATAATAATTAATTGGTAAATCTGATTGAAATTGTAATTTTAAATCAGTTGAGGGGATATTAAAAATCGGTTGATTATAGCCCTCTAATATTACGATCTCCCCGCAATGAGGACATTCGTAATGAGATTTTTTTTTATTCATCTTTTTCTGGCATTTAGGACAAGTTTTATTTTCAATTATTCTATATTTAATGATGTCGATTTTTCGTTCCCTTGCTAAATCTTCTTCGGTTTTTTCTTCTTTACGCCCGTATTTCCCGTGCCAACCCCATACTTCGTCAAATGCATTGTCAATTTTTTCTAGCGCTTTTATCGTATTTGAAAGAACATCTTTTTCAAAAATTTTAAACATTCCTCCATGCCGATAAAAAGATTTTTTCCACCACGAGATTCTCACATATTTATCGCTTTTGAGAAGCGGATTATGGCAAATTAAAACCGCAATCCAACGATTTGGCGTTTTAGTAATAGTTATCCCTTTTTCTACTATTTCGTATTGAGGGTTTAATTTGGGAAAGGATTCTGCTTCCTCAAATTCGCCTTCTATCTTCTCTAGCTTTTTTTCTTCTTTTTTTTCGATCTTTTCTTTAATTATTTTTTTACATTGAGGACACTGATATATTCCTTCAACTAAAGGTTCCATATCAACATCGCAAGATGGACATTTCATTCAATCTTCCTCTATAGATAGAATTACTAATCTTTCGTAATCTAAATTTAATAATTTTAATTCTTTCTTTGTTAATTTGGAAGCATTAGTGTTAATTTTTATTATCTCTTCTCTCAAATCAATTAACTTGTCTTGAATACTATTGACTATATTATCTTCGTTAAAAGATAC
>WJKD01000368.1 GCA_014729315.1 Promethearchaeota archaeon
AAAATTTTAAAGTAAAGAGTCATGAGCTTTCAGATTTAATATTAAATAATCACATATCAGATTCAATTAAATCAGAGATAATCACAAGTTTAAATAAACTTGATGTTAATTTTGTTTCAATAAGATCATCAGCTGTAAGCGAAGATAGCTCTAAAACATCTTTTGCCGGCTTACATAATACTTATCTCGGCATAAATACTAATTCTCGTATATTTTTCAAATATATTAAAAAATGTTGGGCTTCTTTATTTAATGAAAGAGCCTTATTATATAGATTAAATAAGAAGGCACCTCTCCTTGAAGGGATGGCCGTTATTGTTCAAGAAATGATTCCATCCCAATTTTCTGGTATAACCTTCACTACCCACCCCTTAAATAAAGATATTTTGTTCATAGAAGCTTCTTTTGGTATAGGTAATCTTATCGTTAATGGAGAGGTTGAGCCGGATGGATATCAAATTGATAGAAAAACTCTAAAATTATTAGATAAAAAAATTGGTGCAAAAAATATAAGTTCAATTTTTAAAAACGGTAAAATTAAAACTATAAAAAAAAGCAAACACGAAACAAACTCTCAATTATTGTCTTTTGATACAGTTCGAGAAATTTCTAAGACTTGCTTAGATATAGAAAAATTATTTAGAAAACCTCAAGATATAGAATGGTGTATTTACCGTGATAAATTGTGGTTACTTCAATCTAGAGCAATAACGGAGGTATAATTTATGAATGAAGATAAAAAAATTATTCTCAGAGGCGTACCTGCAAGTCCTGGAATAGCTTTTGGGAAAGTAGCAATACTTAAATCTCCAACAGATGAATCCAAAATGGAAGAAGGAGATATTCTTGTAACACAAGAAACGACCCCAGAGTATACTATAGCAATTTTAAAAGCATCTGCCATTGTTACAGACCGCGGAGGCATATTATCACATCCTGCCATAGTGGCGCGCGAAATGGGAATACCTGGAGTTGTAGGTACAGGGAACGCAACTCAAAAACTGAAAGATGGTATGCTGGTCAAAGTCGATGGGAAGGAGGGAATTATATATGAATAATCAAAAGACATTAGAAGCATATAAAACGCTTTCAAAGTTTATGATATTTGGGGCTAAGGGACAGCCGCCTCTTTGGCCATTTTCAATTGTTGAAACTAATTGGTATTACACTAAATTTTTTCCAAAAGAAATATACCATACCATAACGTCATTAGAAAAAAAGGGGATAAAAAAGGAAGATATTGCAAAATTATGTTGGGGTCCTTCCGCAATAAGTCATTGGTTCTACATTATTGAACCAGCTTTTGGCGATCCCGAATTAAATCCATTCGAGGGACTATCTAAGAAGGAAGGAATAGATTTCATTGAAAAAACTATAGAAATTTTATCTATTCAACGCAAGGGAGATACTTTTTGCAGAGACAACAAAAATATTCTTATAGACGAACAAGAAATTGCACAGCTTATAAATGGTAGAAATTTTATTACGACTAACAAGAATTTTAATATTACCAAATCTCTGCGTGGATTAATAATGACGCTTTGGCATTATGCAATACTGATTCAAGTTGGACATCGTGCTTATTCTCACGAATTTCATGGACCCTATTGTCTACCTAATGATAGAATTTTATTAATAAAGGAATTTTTTAATCTTAAACCAGGAGAAAACGCTAATAACTTGCTATGGAATTTCTCATCAGGCATCCCCTATAAAAATATTACGGTTTTAGAAATTTATGATAATGCAGAAATTCAAATAGATATGTTCAATCATTACAATGTGTCCGGGAACCTTCGAGAGTTTTGTATATTCAATGAAAATTCAACACTTACAATAGATGAAATTAATGAATTAATTAGCATTAGCAAAGATGTCATAGTCAAGGGAAATAAAATCATAAAAGATTTTTCGAAGTCCGATTGGGTAAAAAAATTAATCGATCTTAAGTATTTATGGCTAAAGCCCCATAAAGATATTCTAGGATTAGACTGGCGTCCCCCAAATGAATTATACAATCTTGTCAATGAAACCCAAGAAGCTGAACGAACTGCAAAAAATTTTGAAAAAAATATAGTTCCTATGGTTCGCGGTCTTCCTCCTGATAAAATTATAGAGAAAATTGCTTTATCATTTATAGAAAAATTGTATAGTTAATAAAAACGCATTTAGAAAAATGTCAGAAGCTGCTGCCATCGCTATTATTACAAAATGTATTAATAAAACTAAACACGTTTTGTTGATCTACAGAAATACAGAACCATATAAAAATTATTGGGCATTACCAGGCGGAAAAATAAATTTTAAAGAAGCGGCAAAGGATGCTGTTATTAGAGAAATAAGAGAAGAGGTCGATTTAGATTTCGAACCTATACTTTATTATACTTATTATGAAAGAATCCCAGATAAAAATATTGATGGCGATGTATATGTATATGAGGGTAATGCCAAAGGAGAGCCTAGGCTATCTAAAAATGAAATTACAAAATTTGGCTGGTTTTCAATACAGAATTCTACAAAAATGAATTTAGCCTTTAGTCATAATGAAATTCTAAACAACTATTTAAAAAATAAAAAAAGGAGCTTTCAAAAATGACTGCTTTTTTTCAAAACATTAAAGTACAACTGCGAAAAGAAGAAACAAAATTTTTAATTTTAGCTTTAGCCTTTATGACTTTTATCACTACCGGGGCTCTTCTTTCATCTAAAATTACATCTATTGGTTTTTTAACTTTTTCGGTTGGTGTGTTGCCGTTTTCTTTTAGTTTTGCTATGACAGATATTATTTGTGAAACATGGGGGAAAGAGCGTGCCCAACGAGTAGTTACTGCTGGATTTATAGGAATGGTTTTTATATATCTATTTGTTTTTATAGCAATATATTTACCTCCTGCTCATTTTTGGAAATTACAAAATGAATATTCTCAAATTTTTAAAACTTCTATTCGCGTATTATTAGCTGGTTTTTTCTCTTATATTGCGGCACAATTTTACGATGTATGGTTTTTTTCATTATTAAAAAAGTTAACCAAAGAAAAACATCTATGGCTTAGAAACAACTTAAGCACCATGATATCTCAATTAATTGATACAATTATTATCGCTACAATAGGCTTTCTTGGAACAATTCCTTCCTCTACTTTACCTATAGTGATCTTTGGTTGGTGGTTAGTCAAAATTATTATTGCCATAATTGACACACCTTTGGTATACTTACTTGTTAAATGGGCACGAAAGAGCTAAGTTTAATAACAATAGTTAATTTAATATAGGAAAAGATTTATGAGAATATTAATAATTGATGACGATCATGACACTGCACTGTCCCTTAAAAATGAATTCAAAAAAAAATCTCATTCAGTATCAATTATATCTAACTTCGAACGTGCTTTAAATTGGCTTAAGACCAGTGATGAAAATCTGGATTTAATAATATTTGATTTTTTTATAAACTCTATCAAAGGTGGTAATTCCATAAATAATGAAATTTTGAAAAGCCAATATAAAAACACACCAAGGATTTTATTCACGAAGTTTAAATATATCATACCCATTTTACAGAAAACAGATGTTAAAAGGGCGCAAAAGGCAGAAAAATATTATAATGAAATAATAAATTCCGGTGTTAAACACTTCGATAAAATTACTGATTATGAAAATATGTCTGAAAGAATTCAGGGCATCGTTGAAACGGCGGAGAAATTAGTCAATTCTAAAAAATAGTATATAAATAATATAAGGAGGCATTAAAATGTTCCAGCATCGCTACTCCTTTTTGAATTCACATACTTTATATATTCTTTTCCTGCTTGGTTTATCTTTATTATATACTACTAAGGTAGGATATGATTTAATGATTTTGACGTCAATTATTATTACATTCATTTTGATTTTTGATACACTTCATTATGTGGTAGATCCTCAAGGTACCCGCATTAGAATTTTAAGGGATCAGTTCCCTAATATATACTATTTTCTCGAACATAACAAAAGGACAAATCCTGATACTAGTTTTGTTCGAGAACTTATTGCGGACCTGAAAATATTCTATAACCCAGATAAAGTTTTCTTTTGGAGATATTTTTGGATAATTTTTAGATTCATTTTATTAACTCTTTTTACTTCATTCACATCTTATGGACTTGTCAAATCTAACAACATTGCTTGTAATTTTGAAGGAATTACAAAAGACAACAACCTATTTGATCATATTTATTATAATATAACCGCCTTAACCACCATTAACTATGATGTGTTACGTCCTTCACTAGAATGTACAACCGCCAGATTATTTAGTATCTTAGAAATTTTTTATTGGTTAACATTTTTAATTATTGGAGCTGCATTCTTTTTTAATTACTTGAAAACAAATCTTAGTGATTTAAAGATAACGATGGAGAACTATATTAAATTCTGATTTTTATTTCACTTCTTGATATAATAATTTTTCACAAAGCTAATGCTTACCATAGACTTTTAATCTATAGAACTATATTTTTAAATCATTAAAGCCCCCATAATTTAAAACAAAATAAATTTTGAGGGCTTTTAATATTTTCCTCCGACAACAAATTCAATACTCCGAAGTCAACATCAGCACATTATCGACCAGATACAACCGAATTTTCTCCAAAGGAAAATCCGTATACGGCAATTTCTGTTTTATAATATCGGGCATATCCGAATCCTCTTTCATGGTCACCACTGCAGTCTGGTCCTTTTCGGTAATCAATTCCCAGAGCTGAAAAGGAACCTTTTTCACCTCTTCTAAATACTGATAACTACCGACCACATCCAGCAGCCAATAACATTGGGCTTTTTCAGCCAAATATTTCACACCATCGGTATATATGAAATTGCCTATCGAATGCCGATAATAATTTTCTGTACCGTGGAAATTCGGCAAATTCTCCTCTAATTCCTGTTTGATATTCTCCTGCATTTTACTCTCCTTTGTTTTTAAAAGAACATCAATTATG
>WJKD01000369.1 GCA_014729315.1 Promethearchaeota archaeon
AATTCTTAGACTTTTATGAAGGGATCTTATACTAACTTTTTTTCATTTATATATATGAAGAATATTAAACCAGTATGTCGAAACGTAGTAGAAAAAAACGACTGGAAGAATATCTCGAACGGATCGTGTTTGACGAACGCTCTCTCTCGGAGCTTAAGAATGCCATTTCTTCGCTGAAAGGAAGGACCTGCGATGAGAACGATGCGAAAAGGCTAAAAGAGCTGATTTTCTCGCAGCGGATGGAGATGTATCGCAAAATGCTCGAATTCGTGGACTATTATCAGGCAACATTCGCTAAAAAGAGGGCTCCTGATCGAGAGCAGCAAAAAAAGATGGAGGATATACGCTCGGAGCTTAAGGAAAAAGACGGGCTCCTCGAGGATTTAGCAGTAAGGGTGGGCAAGATCTGGGAGGCGGCGTTCGGTCCGGGCAGTGGTTCGAAAAAAAAGGCAGCCGAAACGTGAAAGATGGGCAGCTTTCGTGATTTTTACAAATAGGGTTACACACAGAATTGATAAATACAGAACTAAAAATTAATAAATAATTGAAGAGTCGGCGTTATTATAGCGAACGCGTTCATTCATACTCAACCGAAAAAAGAAAACGTAAAAGTGGAGAAATAGAGATAAAAGGGTGGAAAACATAACGACAAGTCTAGACAAATGGATAAAGGCTCCTCCGGCGCCTGCGAAAAATACCTACGTATTTGTGGACGCACAGGATTTAAATTTGATTCTTTCTGATCGCGAAAGAGTGTTAGATTTCAAAAGACTGAGGGTCTTTCTCGAAGAGATTTACGGCAAATTTGTCTCACCTGTTCTTTATCTCGCAGGCTACGAGGAGGCGTTCGTTCCCAGAAAAAACTATCTGAGACAAGAAAGGACCATCAAAAAATTAGAACGCCTGGGTTTCGAGGTAAAGCGATGCGTAAAATACGGCACGTCTTCGGGAGAGGTGATCAAAAAGGGCTCCGAAACCTCGCTGGCTATCGACCTTTACCACTACGCTCACCCTTCGCTCGACGCTTACGATAAGGCGGTCGTGCTGTGCGGCGACGGGCGAAAATACGAAAGACTTACAACGTCTCTTAGAGAGGGGTATGATAAACATATTATCGTTTTGTCCTTATCCGACCTTTACGAGAGCAATTACGAGGAGTACGAGACCTTTATTGATAAAACCAGCGTTCCTTGCTCGGAATGTGCGGGGAGTTTTTCGATTCCTGGAGCGAACGAGTCGGATAAATCTTTGTATTTCGAGTCGATTTGTGCTCAGTTATTCTCTGATAGAGCAAAAGCTCGACGAAAAAGCTTTTCACGGAATTGTTTAAAGGCTAGCATTTACGTGGATTACGGGAACGTTCATCACTCGTTTCAAGATTTTAAACGACGCAATCCGAAGTTTAAAGGGGTTTCGGAAGCGGAGTTCTTTACCCGTTTGCGAGAAAAAGCTGAGCGTGGGAACAACTTAACCCGATCCGTGCTATGGATGGGGGTCCCTAAAGTTAAAATCTCGGAGTTAAAGTCAATGAGAAGGAAAAAGGAGGCTTTAAAAAAGGAATTGGAAAGGGCTGGATACGAGGTAAACTTTCTTTATCACGAAGTTCTATATCAAAAGGGCATTAAAGAGCGGGGCGTAGATTTGTCGATTGCTGTGGATGCGATACGTGACGCTTTAAGCGATAAATCCGAAAAAATAATTTTGGTGTCGGGGGACGCCGATTTCGTGCCCGTTGTTCGGAAATTAAGCGCCCTTCAAAAGCAAGTGGAGGTCTGGTCGTTTGTAAAGCCAATTTTGAACAGTCCGCTTTCTCCGTTTTTAGCTTACGAGCTTTCTAAAAGTGATCGAGAGATTTTCAACTCCCTGAAACCTTTAGAGAAAATTATTAATTGAATTGCGATCACTCGAAAAATCAAGAAAGTTTGGAAAAAGAAAAATCTATGTGTTTATAAACATTACACCAGAAAATAAAAAAAGATGAATCACATTACACAAAAAAAGCTCGTTTTATCGAAACCCCTCAACGAGGCACAGAAAGATGAGCTGGTGAACCGGCTTAAGATGGGTACTCGGGAATGGGCTAAACGAGAAATCAATTGTATTAAGGGGTGTCGAAATTACTGTCTTTATTGTTACGCAAAGGGGATGGCGAAACATTTTCAGCGATGCACCGAGGACACCTGGCAAGAGATGGAAATAAATTGGAAAAACGTGAATAAGGGATACGGGAAAAGCCGAAGGCAATCTACGGCCGCTCACGACGTCATGTTTCCTACGTCGCACGACATATTTGCCGACGAGCCCTATTATTCGGCGTGTAGGACGGTTTTGGAAAAATTGCTTACAGCGGGTAATACGGTACTTATTACGATTAAGCCTTCGTTGGGCGTTGTAACAAAGTTAATTAAAGATTTAAAAATGTATCGCGAGCAGATCACTTTTCGCTTTACGATCGGGTCGTGCGATAGCGAAGTTTTGAAGCTTTTAGAGACGAATGCTCCGAGCTTCGAGGAACGCTTAGCTTCTCTTAAGTATGCTACTGAAAAAGGGTTCCATTCGTCGATAAGCGCTGAACCGCTTTTAGACGAGACGCCTCACGCGCTAATTAAAAAAATCGAGCCGCAGATGTCAAGTTTGGATTACGAAAAGGATCGAGGAACGATTTGGATTGGTCTTTTGAAAAAGCAATACGTTCCTCGAGCGCTCAGAACGGGCGAAGTAAAGGACTATATGAACCGCGTTAAAAAACGGCTTACTTTCGAGCACGTCTATTCTTATTACGAAGACTTTTACAAGCACCCCCGCGTGAGGTGGAAAGAATCTATCGTCAAACTTATGATAAAGCGCGATATAAAAGTAAGAGCCCTTTCAGATTAACGTCTGGTGCGTTTTATAATATCTTCCATTCCAATAAATTTATTTATTCAAAAACACATAATAATGTTAGAAAAATGGCAGGTCCTAGTGAAATTTCGGAAAAAACAGAAAGAGTAAGAGAGAATATCGCTTTACTTTTAGAGAGGTTAAGATGGAGGAGATTAACCACTCCGGTTAGAAATAGCGACGTCGTAGTGGTTAAATTAGAAGAA
>WJKD01000042.1 GCA_014729315.1 Promethearchaeota archaeon
ATCTATAATGCCCAAAGATAAACAAGATCCGATCGAAGTTGCATACAAACGCCGTGATCCCGATCTGGATCCACAGCTTGTCTGGCGCGGGAAGGATGTGTTGAATTGGTCTGATTTAGTAGTCCAGGCGCCGCCGCTCTATATTCAGGAAAAGGTACATCCCAAAGTGTTGATTGATGATTTATTGCAGCAAACAAAATTAGACAGGAAATCTTCCAGAGATCAAATTGATTTATTTTCTGATTTTAACGGACTTCCTGATGACGAAGCCAAAACGGAATTTTACCAGCACGATGCGAACTGGTCCAACCGTATGATTCTGGGCGATAGTTTGCAGGTGATGGCGTCTCTGGCAGAACGCGAAGGGCTGCGCGGCAAAGTACAATGCATTTACATTGATCCGCCGTATGGAATTAAATTTAACTCTAATTTTCAGTGGTCTACTACTAGCCGCGATGTGAAAGACGGCAATGTCAATCATATCACCCGCGAACCGGAACAGGTGAAAGCGTTTCGCGATACGTGGCGCGATGGGATTCATTCGTATTTAACATATTTAAGAGACCGACTGGAAGTTGCAAAGGAGCTATTATCGGAAACTGGGTCAATTTTTGTGCAGATTGGGGATGAAAATGTACATCGGATCAGAGATTTAATGGACGAAGTCTTTGGTGAAGATAATTTCATTCATATAATAACAATTAAAAAAACAGCAGGTTTGTCTAAAGAGAGTATTTCCGGAGTTACTGACTTTTTGCTTTGGTATGCAAAAGATGGAAACCAAGTAACAATTCATCGAGGATTTGAACCAAAACCGGAACTTGGTGACAATGCATATGCCTTTATTGAACTCCCTGATTTAGCGCGCCGTCGCATGACTAAAAAGGAACGTATGGGATCAACTCCGCTATCAAGGGAAGCAAAAATATTTAGGTATCAAATTGCAGTTGCTGCGGGACTGACTCCAAGTTGTGTGTTTGAGCAAAAACTTGATGGAGTTAACTATAAACCAAAGCAAGGCTCAAGTTGGAAAAGCAATAGACAAGGCATGGCTAGATTGGATCTTGCGAATCGCATAGAAGGAAACAATAAGACAATCAGCTATATACGATACCAAAATGATTTTCCTGTCAATCCTATTTCTAATTTATGGGCTGATACGGCTTCTGGCAGTGGTATGGACAAAATTTTTGTAGTACAAACTAATTCTAAAGTTGTCGAACGATGTTTGATTATGACAACTAATCCAGGTGATTTAGTGCTAGATCCAACATGCGGCTCAGGCACAACAGCGTATGTCGCCGAACAATGGGGACGCCGCTGGATTACGATTGATACATCCCGGGTGGCGCTGGCATTAGCCCGCGCCCGGATTATGGGAGCGCGCTATCCCTATTACATTTTAGCCGACAGCAAGGATGGTCAACTCAAAGAAGCGGAAATCAAAAGAACCTCTCCCTCTGAAATGCCGACGCACAACAACATCCGACATGGGTTTGTGTATGAGCGGGTGCCGCATATTACACTCAAATCCATTGCCAACAATGCGGAAATTGATGTCATCTGGGAAAAATATCAGGAGAAACTGGAGCCGCTTCGGGAAAAACTGAATCAGGCGCTTGGCAAAAACTGGGAAGAATGGGAAATTCCCCGGGAAGCTGGTGATCCGTGGGATTCGGACACACGGCAGGTTTTTCGTCGCTTGAAAGCTGAAATTAAAAAAGGGGAAGCTGCGGATAAAGCGGCGATAAATAAACATCTTCAGGCTATTAATCACACCCTGAAACGCTCGTACACGCTGGAAACACTTCCCAAACGTCCGGTTGATCCATGGTCCGAAGAGGTAACGCAAATCCATGCGCAGTGGTGGGAGCAGCGCATCGCCCGTCAAAAGGAGATCGATGCATCCATCGCAGCAAAAGCGGATTCCGAATTTCTGTATGATAAACCTTACGTCGATACCAGGAAAGTCCGCGTGGCAGGACCTTTTACAGTCGAAAGTCTGTCCCCGCACCGCGTGCTTGGCGTGGATGAGAAGGATGAATTAATAGACGGTGTTTCCGATGATAAAACCGGGTATGGAGAAGAATGGGACTTTACCAAAGTCATTTTGGAAAATCTGAAAACAGCCGGTGTACAGCAGGCTCATAAAGAAGATAAAATTGATTTTACATCCATTATACCCTGGCCCGGAGAAATGGTCTGCGCCGAAGGGCGATATATTGAAGGCAGAGAAGATTCAGGTATAGAAAAACGTGCGGCGATTTTCATCGGTCCTGAATTTGGTACTGTCTCACGCCCGGATTTAGTCGCGGCAGCCCGGGAAGCAGGCGACGCTGATTTTGATGTATTGATTGCCTGTGCATTCAGCTACGATGCCCATTCCTCTGAATTCAAAAAACTTGGTCGCATTCCGGTATTGAAAGCCCGCATGAATGCCGATCTGCACATGTCCGATGATCTCAAAAATACGGGGAAAGGCAACCTGTTTGTGATTTTCGGCGAACCGGATATCGATATATTAGATGCCGGCGAAAACCAAATTCAGGTCAAAATTAATGGCGTGGATGTATTCCACCCCAATACCGGCGAAATCCGCAGCGACAATGCCGATGGCATCGCGTGCTGGTTCATCGACACAAATTATAATGAAGAAAGCTTCTTTGTGCGCCATGCTTACTTTTTAGGCGCCAACGATCCATATAAATCCCTCAAAACAACGTTAAAAGCACAAATAAATAAAGAAGCCTGGGAGACGCTTCACAGCGACACGTCCCGTCCCTTTGACAAACCGGAATCCGGGCGTATTGCGGTGAAAGTTATTAATCATTTGGGGGATGAGGTTATGAAGGTTTTTAAGGTTTGATTCTTTAACTTTCTATTATTGCATAGCAAGAAAATAGATAATTAAATGAATAATCAAAGTTACTATTCTGTCGAATAACAAACCACTTTTTAAGTATTGGAGTTTGCTTTGGATATTAAAAACATTAAAATTCATAGTTTTCGGGGTATCAACTTCCTTGATTGGAATGTTGATGGCAATTTTCTGTGTTTGATCGGCCCAGGAGATTCAACAAAGACGACAATTTTAGATGCGATAGAATTTGCTTTGACCTCACGACGAAATGTAATTTTTGATGATACTGACTTTTATGACACTAAGACAGAAAATCCAATTAGCATAGAAGTGACAGCTGGAAGTTTACCAAAAGAACTACTTTCCGATTCAAAATTTGGATACCTAATAAAAGGATGGAACACTCATGCTGGTATCCGCGATGAGCCTGCAGAACAGGATGAACCAGTACTAACCATGCAACTTAGAGTTGATAAGACATTAGAGCCTACATGGAGAGTCGTAAATAATCGTGATCCGGAAGGTAAATTTATTTCTGCTTTTGATAGGACAAAATTCGGTGTATCGAGGATTGGTGAATATATGGATTGGCAACTTTCATGGGGGCAAGGTTCTGCTTTATCTCGATTAATGGATCAAAAAGAAGATGTACGGCCAATACTTGCAGATGCTAGACGTCAAGCAAAAGCATCTTTAGATCCGAACAACCTACCATTAATCCTTCAGTCTGCAAAAAATGCAGCTACTATCGGTCAAAAAATTGGCGTAACAGTAAAAAGTGAAGACGGATTTCTTCCTGACCTTGACATTCGAAGTGTAAATATTGGTGCAGGTATTTTAGCACTGCACGATGACAATGTACCAGTGAGGCAAACTGGCCTTGGATCAAGTCGCTTATTGACCATGGGGCTACAACATGAAGCAGCACGAAATGGTGGTATTACATTAATTGATGAATTTGAGTATGGCCTTGAACCACACCGTATTCGTAGACTTTTGCATGTTTTTAAAAATGGGATTCCCCTGCAGGAACCTACCCCTGGTAGTATTAATAATAAAGCGATAAGTACTGAATGTGCAAATCAATTCTTCTTTACTACACATTCTCCCATTGTATTATGTGAACTTGAACCAAAAGATTTAAGGGTAGTACGATCTATAGCTGGAGAAACTCATATTTATAAACCAGACGATGAATTACGATCATTATTTAGAACAAATCCAGATGCCTTTTTAGCAAGGAAAGTCATCGTTTGTGAAGGAAAAACTGAAATTGGATTTTGTCGGGCTCTTGACAACTGGTGGTCTAGTTCAGGTTTATGTTTTGCATATGTAGGTGCTGTACTAGCAAATGGAGAGGGTAGTAATAAAGGACCAAATTCAGCTATAAGCTTCAAAAAACTTGGATATGACACAGCATATTTTGGAGATTCGGATGCACCAATCACTCCAAATGAAACAACTTTAAACAACAATGGTATTTTTACAATTATTTGGAACGGTAGCGTATCAATAGAAGAGCGGATTGCACTTGATCTACCCTGGGCTGGTTTCATTGAAATGGCACAGCAAGCTATTGATGAAAAAGGTGAAGACCATGTAGTTGCAAAACTATCTCAACAACTATCATGCAAAATTCAGGATATTTCAGTAGATCCTGAAACTTGGAATACTTTAGATAACATACGTTTGAATTTTGCAAAAGCAGCAAAAGCCAAAAAAGCAGAGTGGTTCAAACGGGTTGATCAGGCAGAAAAACTTGGAAAGATTGTTATCAAATATTGGGAAGAAATAAAAGATAAAGATTTAGGTGAAGGGATAACAAAGTTAAAAGGTTGGGCGCATGACAGATGAATCAACATTACTGAGTTCTAAACGCGCCTCTGTTATTGCTCCAGCTGGATGTGGGAAAACAGAACTAATCGCAAGAACTGTCAATAAAGATACTGAACATCGAAGTCTTGTACTTACGCATACCTACGCTGGTGTTGATGCTTTGCGCAAAAGATTCAAAAAACTGGGTACAAAAACCTCAACCTATACAGTAGATACAATCGCAGGATGGAGTCTACGACTTGTAATATCTTTTCCAGGAACTTCTAATATTAAAACTTCACGTCCACGCAATGACCAATGGGATTCTGTTTATATCGCTGCTGCTCAGTTGCTCTATATAAGTGCGATCAAATCTGTAATACAAGCTTCATATGATGCTGTGTATGTAGATGAATATCAGGATTGCTCACCAAAACAACATGATATAGTTTTGAAGCTTGCAGATATATTACCAACACGTATTCTTGGAGATCCTTTGCAAGGAATATTTGATTTTGGTGATTCAGAAATTATTGATTGGTCCACTCATGTTAAACCAAATTTTGAAGAACTTCCCCAGCTAAATGTACCATATAGATGGGCAAATAAAAATCCTGATCTCGGTGAGTGGTTGATGACGGTACGTAATGCATTTGAAATAGGTAAAACTATTGATATTAGACAAGCACCAAATGGTTGTGTTGAATTTATTCGACAACCTACTGACCCACGCAGTAATGGCAATTTTCAAAGGGAATCTTGTATGTCTGCACGATGTCGAGTTAATGAAAATTTTTTGGTTATAAATAGTTGGGAATCGCAATGTCATAAAATTGCTCGTATGACTGGTGGAAAATTTCGATCTCCAGAGACTATTGAGTGTAATAAATTATTTGATACAGCAAAAATAATCGATGATGCATCAGACAATAAAGAACTTGCAAGATTAACTTTTGAGTTTGCTTGCTTTTGTCTGACAAAAGTAAAAAATGAATTGGGTAGAACTGCTGAAAGAATATTTAATGGTACGGGCCTTCAACAAAGTCGAAAGTATAAGCACCAACAACAGCTTGTAGTTTTGGAAAAAATAGCAGAAGATGGCAAGCTATCTTCTGTATATGATGCTTTATTGATGCTGAAAAATATACAGAACGTCGCAATTGTTCGATATGAACTTTTCCATGAGA
This sequence comes from Promethearchaeota archaeon, assembly GCA_014729315.1. Next base: position 5,863 of record WJKD01000042.1, read on the forward strand.
TGTTAAGATCATTGAAAGAATATAATACAGGTAAGCATGATAAGTTAGAGGAAGCTGCAATAATAGTCAGAGATCGGACTCGTCGCACGGGACGATATCCAGGTCGTTATGTAATAAGCAGGACCTTATTAGTTAAAGGTTTAGAGTTTGACCATGTAATGGTGTTTGATGCAAACATTTTAGATCGCACAAATCTATATGTTGCGCTTACCAGAGGTTCAAAAAGTTTAAAAGTCGTAGGTAATTCAGCAATTTTAAATCCAAAGTAAAAATATGGAATTTCGCATCGCAGATACATTCACTAATAGTTTAGCAAAATTAAATAATGATGAACAAAAAGCAGTAAAGATGACTGCATTCGATCTGCAAATGAATTCAGCCAACCCCGGGATGCAATTTCATAAACTTGATCAAGTAAGAGATCCGAATTTCTGGTCCATTCGAGTGAATCGGGATATTAGATTGATTGTGCACAAGACCGACTCCAGCCTGTTGCTGTGTTATGTTGCTCATCATGATGACGCTTATCGCTGGGCAGAACGGCGCAAACTGGAAACACATCCAAAAACTGGTGCTGCACAATTAGTCGAGATCCGGGAAACAATACAGGAAATCAGCATTCCACAATATGTTGAGGCTGAACAGCAGAAACCGCCATTATTTAATGATGTGTCTGACGATGACCTGCTGAAATATGGAATTCCGGCTGAATGGTTGAGCGATGTTCGCCAGGCAACTGAAGATACCATATTAGATTTGGCTGACCATTTACCTCGCGAAGCGGCGGAAGCGCTGCTGGATCTGGCAACAGGGACAACACCTGAAATTCCGCAACAAGTCGAAGCTGATGTTAATCCGTTTGATCATCCTGATGCACAACGCCGGTTCAGAGTGATGAATAATATTGAAGAACTCGAGCGAGCGCTTGAGTATCCCTGGGAGAAATGGACAATTTTTCTCCATCCTGCACAGCGTCAGTTAGTTGAACGAGATTACAGCGGACCGGCACGAATATCAGGATCTGCAGGCACAGGTAAAACCATCGTCGCGCTACATCGGGCTGTTTTTCTTGCACGTTCGCATCCAACTGCCCGAGTACTGCTCACAACGTTCTCAGATACATTAGCAGATGCGCTCCGGACAAAATTAAGACGGCTCATAAGCAATGAGCCGCGCATTGCAGAGCGGTTAGAAGTATATTCGATGAATGCCATAGGTCAGCGTCTCTATATGATTAATTTTAGTCGACCAAATCTTGCTTCTCGTGAAATAATTCAACAACTCATTGAAAAGGCTGCCGGCGAAGTCAAAGACCACAATTGTTCTCTCCACTTTTTGATGACGGAATGGGAGCAAGTAGTGGATGCATGGCAATTAGAGACCTGGGAATCGTATCGAGATGTTCTACGGCTGGGGCGTAAAACCCGTTTGCCGGAAAGACGCCGCGCTGTTCTCTGGTCTATATTTGAAAAAGTCAAATCCGAGCTAAATAGGCGAAATTATGTGACATATTCTGGTCTTTTTAACAAATTAGCAGCCAGGATTAAGCAAAACAACCATAAACCTTTTGACTTTGCGGTAGTAGACGAAGCACAGGATATTAGCGTCGCTCAACTACGATTTCTTTCTGCGCTGGGATCCGATGAACCAAACAGACTTCTTTTTGCGGGTGATCTTGGACAACGAATTTTTCAGCAGCCTTTTTCCTGGAAATCGCTTGGTATGGATATTCGAGGTCGTTCGAGTACCTTGCGAATAAATTATCGGACGTCTCATCAGATCAGAATGCAGGCGGATCGCTTATTAGCCCCCGAATTGTCCGATGTCGATGGTAATGTTGAAGAAAGGCGTGGGACAATTTCTGTGTTTAACGGTCCGAAACCAACCATCATAAGATTAGATTCCCAGCAAGTTGAAATTAAAACAGTGGCTGAATGGATCTCCAATAGGATAAAAGAGGGCATGTTGCCACACGAGCTGGGAATTTTCGTGCGCTCCGAATCAGAATTAGAAAGAGCATTGAAGGCTGTCACTGGTTCAGATATTCCTTTTAAAATTCTCGATGAACGCGTCCCGACAACAAGCGGGCATATATCAATAAGCACGATGCACCTTGCCAAAGGATTGGAATTCCGAGCTGTTATCGTCATGGCTTGTGATGATGAAATTATTCCTTTGCAACAGCGCATTGAAATGGTCGCTGACGATGCCGACTTAGAAGAAGTCTATAATACCGAACGCCACTTATTATATGTCGCCTGCACTCGTGCACGAGATCAACTGTTAGTGACAGGCGTTGATCCAGCGTCGGAGTTTTTGGATGATTTGATGAACTAAATGCCATAGCTTTTTTATAATCACTTTTGGATAAATGTAAGTAATATTATGGATGCTTAATGTCGGAACAAAGAATATGAATGATAAAAATCATAAATGGGATTTATTTATTTCACATGCCTCCGAAGATCAAAAGAGATTTGTGCGACCTTTATCTAAAGCTCTAGATAGTCTTGGTGTTTCTGTCTGGTATGCAGAATTTTCTCTTTCTCCTGGAGATAGTCTTTCAAAATCGATTGACAAGGGACTTTCCGGCTCAAGGTTTGGATTAGTGATATTGAGCAAATATTTTATTAATAAAGCCTGGCCACAATATGAACTCAGAGGATTAGTTGCCAGAGAAATAGAAGAAGATAAAGTTATAATACCAGTTTGGTTAGGGATTACCAAAGAAGAAGTTCTTAAATTTAGCCCAACACTTGCAGATAAAGTGGCAATAGGTACCGATAATTCTTCAGCGTTAGATGTTGCAATACAAGTGTTAAAAATAGTCCGTCCTGATCTATATAAAAAACATCCTAGATCTCAGCTCGAAAAAATTGCAAATGGCGAAGCTTTAAAAGAAATGCAAATAGAGCTTAACAAGATACAGATAGAACTCAATGATGCCAAAAAAGAGTTATCTGAATTTCAATGCCCTTATTGTGGGGCACCGGTTATTGGAATGATTCCCGCACCAGCAGACCCCGAACAAGATCATTGGG
>WJKD01000370.1 GCA_014729315.1 Promethearchaeota archaeon
ATAAGTATGAATTGTTTAGGAATTAGCACACTTATTATAATAATTATCTTGATTTACGATTTGTTTGATAAATAAAGATCACCTAACCTGCGGCTTAACTTGACCGCTATCGCCGGTTTTTTCGTTCGCTGTTTCGTCTTTTTCTTTCATTGCTATATTCTCCTCGTTTAAAGTTAGTGGCGGCAAGTTAGCCTAAGCGTTATGCCATACAGAAAGTAAAATAAGTTATGAAAATATACAATAAATTAGTAAGAGATAATATTCCACAAATTATAAAAGAATCTGGTCGAAACTGTACCATTAAAAAGTTAAATGATAATGAATATTTTGAATATCTTAATGAAAAATTAAAAGAAGAAATAGATGAGTATATCTGCGATAATGACGTAGAGGAATTAGTAGATATTGTAGAAATTATCATGTCAATTCTTAAAACAAAAAATATAAGCTTAACTGAATTTGAAAAAATGAAAAATATAAAAAAACAAAAACGAGGAGGATTCGAAAAAAAAATTCTATTAATTTCAATTGACTAAAATGCGCGACAATGATTCTTATTGGGGAGAATATAAATGTTAATTTCTATGTCTGAAACTCAATTAAGTATAGCGATAAATAAAACATTAGATTTCTTAAAAAAGACATATCGATCAATTCCAGATGAGGAAATGTATGGTTGGTATCATTATCTTGATGATCCGAAACCAGGTATTACTGCATCTTCTGTTGTATTGTATTGTTTCAATCTTGTCGGTAATCCTTTTGAACGTACCGAAGAAGTTCTTCTCTACTTAAAACGCAAACAAGTTATATCCGAAAAAAAGAAAATCCATGGAGGTTGGCCGGTTAGAACAACCATGAATTTTCCAATCCTTGAGTCCACATCATGGGTTTTACGTTCATCGGCATTAAATCATGCATTATTAAATAATAATGCACCTGATATAAGTGCTGGTTACGACTGGATAATAAATAACCAAAATACTGACTATGGTTGGGGATCTTATTTAGATCAACCTTCTCGAACATTTACTACATCCTTGGCTTTATTAGCATTATCATCATTGAACAAATATTCCAAAGAATTATCTTTAGGAGCGGATTGGCTATTAAAAAACCAGAGTGCAGATGTTCCAGCATGGGGAGCTATTCCAGAATCACAACCTACATTATTACACACTTGTTGGGCATTGCTGGCATTGTCAGAAATTCCAAACAAATTAAATAGAAAATCATTAAGTAGTAGTTTAGAATGGGTTGAAAAAAATGTAATTGCTAATAGTTTAACAGAGGTTTCATCGCAAGCGGAAGATTATGATATCCCTTTTGTAGATGATAATAAGTCTATGGTTTTTCAATGTAGTTTGCCACACTTCTATTTACCCATTGCAACTTACACGTTATTAAAATTATCTAAAGATACTGTTTCAAATAAAGCAATACAATCAGTCAAAACAATACTAAATCATCAGACTGATGAAGGTATTTGGGAACTTCCAAGGAGTCCAATGCGCCCATCAATATGGGCAATTTGGCCTTTCCTATCCGCTCTACACCAAGCTCGGGAGATAGTTCTCCTTAGGAATAATATGGAACTGAACTTATTTTCTAATAATGTTGTAATTGTTAAATCTAAAAATTCATCTAATTCACTTTTACGTATATTTCTTTCATCACTAAAAGTTTCTGTAAAGAACTTTATAAAGAAGAATTATGGATGGTTAATATTAATTCTTTTCATTATTTCAGGATTAATATTTGTGAAATATAATTTAATCACTTGGAAAGAATTTTTATTAGCTCAGATATTTCCAGTTATTTTACTAATAATCCAGTTTATTTTAAACAAAAAAAAATAAAAAGAATTATCCTTTTAGATTATTTATTATGGAAAATTTAAGAAATAGTCGTTTTAATGATGAATGTGATATTTGCCAAGAGATAATAGGTAATAATGATAATTGCTTTCGTCGACTTATATCTTTCAACAAACTCTCTTCAAGAAAAATAAAGGAAACAAATAATTTTATTTGTTTAGTTAGTTTAGGTGCTTTACAAGTTGGTCATGTGCTTGTGCTGCCTAAAAAACATATCACAAGTATGTCAAGACTAACAAAAAAATCATTTAACGAATTCGAAAATTTAGTGTCAACCGTTCGACAAATAATTGAAAGCAAGCTCTTAACCAAAACAATAGTATTTGAGCATGGAACAAGTGAAGAAAATATGAAAGGTGGGGCATCTGTAGAACATGCCCATTTGCATATTTGTCCTTCAAAAGTTAATATTGAAAATTTAATTAAATTATCAAATTTTACAAAACACCACATTAATAATATACAAGAGCTAACAAAATTGAAATCGACGAAAAATGGATACTTATACTATGAGAGTATCGATGGAAAAAAATATGCATATGAATTATTCCAAGATATACCCACTCAATTTATGCGAAGAATTTATGCAGAATCTTTATCAAAATCTGAAAATTGGAATTGGATTGAATATCCGATGATAAATAATGTTATACAAACAGTAGAAAAATTAATTGACAATCTTAGCTCATATAAATCTACGATTGATGCATATAATTACATAGCTAAAGAATATTTTGTCAAGACAAAAAATTTTGACCCGTCTTCCGAGGTTAGAGATGATATAAACTATTTTTTATCTAAGTTGAAAGGCCAATTTATACTTGATGCAGGCGCAGGCGCCTGTAGAGATTCAAAATATATGCTTGAGCAAGGATTTGAAGTGGAAGCTATTGATTTATCTGAGAAATTACTTAACGCTTCATCGCATTTTTGCCCCAATTCAATAAAAAGAGTAATGGATATTTTAAATCTTGGTTATATTGATAATATTTTTGATGGAATTTGGTGTAGTGCTGTTCTATTACATTTGGATCGTAATAAACTTCAATTGGCACTAAGTGAATTTTACAGAGTGCTTAAAAAAGGAGGTATATTACATTTTTCAGTAAAAGAAGGTATCGGGCACAAACGTTTATTTATTAACGATAAAAAACAATATTATCGAGATTTCTATTTTTACAATTCAGATTTATTGTCTAAGTTTGTAGAGGAAAATAATTTCAAAATTTTAAAATTAAAAATGAAAAAGGAAAAAGATAGCTGTGGTGAACCCGCAAATTGGATTAAATATTTAACAATGAAAATATAATATTATGATAAGTTCTTTAAAAAAAGTATTATTACATGTCCATATGGAGACTACGCGAAGGCTTAATATACTCATCAACGAACCTACTCTTGCACAATATCCAGAATTACTTGCAAATCCAAGCGCAGAAACTTTTTTTAAATCACATGAAGACATTCCAAAAAATCACAAAGATTTATATAATGCAGATATTTTCTCATTATTAATGTGGCAAATTATCAAAGAAGAAATATCTAATAATGTAATTTACTTTGAATTTCGCTTCAATCCATAT
>WJKD01000371.1 GCA_014729315.1 Promethearchaeota archaeon
ATCGCCCACGGAATACACTGAGTACACGAAAAATTTCAGTGTCTTTTCGTGTGTTTCGCGGGCACTAACAACTGACAATTACAGAGGGAACATGCAAATAAACAAAGCCACCAAAACCGTGGTAATGGCGTTCGGAATACTTTTAGCATTTGCCGGCATCGAACATGGCATCGGGGAAATATTGCAGGGCAATGTAGCACCGGACAGCATTTTCATCAAATCCTGGGGTGATTCCGAGCTTTTCAGCATATTTGCCGGAGAGCCTGCCATGACGCTGATTCCTAACTTCCTCATATCCGGCGTTCTAACGATCCTTGTGTCTATCGCAATCATCTTCCAGGTAATATTTTTCCAACGTACCAGAATGTCCGGTCTCATACTGGTGCTTTTATCGGGACTATTGCTCATTGTCGGCGGTGGTTTTGGTCCGCCGCTGATCGGCTTCATTATCGAATTTGAAGGAATGAAAATCAATTCAAACTTTCCAATGCTCCGGACATTGCGAACAACAGGGATGGTGACATTCATCTCGCACATCTGGAAATTTTCGACACCGTTTGGGATTTTTGCTACCTGTTTCTGATCCCGGCTTCCGTTATCCTTTGCCGTGCGGTCGGATTTTACAATCCCGTTCTACTGATAGTAGCGATCGTGCTCGCGTTCCTGATGATATTTGTTTCGATTAGTTCGGCGTATGCATATGATGCGATCCGGCAACCTGATGACGTGCCTGGTGTTTAGTGGATGTTGGTAATTGCGATCGAACTCGAATGTATTTATTTATTGAATACGATGATTTTTATTGATTTTGTGGGATAATTTTTTAAATTAAAGAATTGAAATTGTCTATATTAATAGAATTTCATCTGAATACAATAAAGATAATATGCAAGACATGAAGAAGACTATTTTCGGTGACAGATATAATTACTTATTAGAGCTAGCTGAAGATAAGAAGTTTTATTTTGAAATTTATGCAAAATATGTAGTTACGAATCAAGTATCTATCATAACAAATCTGAATTGTATTATATCAGAATTCATTGATATATCGGAAAACAACCCAGGCTATTATGAAACAACCTGGGAGTTTGATGAAATCAAAGAAGCCGATTTTATGTTTAAAATTGCGCAGGATCTTTTTAGCTCGAAATATTTCATTCGCTATTTAGAGGATCAACTGGATGAAGATAGGGAATTGGGCGGTTGGAATAGTTGCTATAGATTTTAGTTATATTGAAATTCACTACTAAAACAATTTTTATATTGTTTGTATTAGGATTATGACTCCATTATGGATATACCTCAGTTGAAGATTTTTGATCTCCATTAAATAATAAATTTGTATTTTATGCAATGTCATTCCGAATCAGAATCCAGGGAAATCCCATGAACCGACGTTCCTTCCTTCGATCTCTTTCAATCTCTCTCGCTGGTCTTCCGATGCTGCGATGTGCAAAATCATCCGCTGAAAAGCCGAGCATCATTTTCATCATGGCAATTGATATGGGATATGAGTGTTGAGGAATTTGCTCTTATATCCGTCGATATTGCAAATATTTTTAAAATGATGTTGCATTATTCAGAGAAATTACTAAATTTAAAATATATATATTGCTTTAATAACTTTTATTGAGTTAATACTAGCTATGAAATGTGTATGGACTGATTATATTAAATTCAAAGCTGAACTTAGGGGATTCAATATAGAAGATATCGAGAAAATAGTCGAGTATTCTAAAGAAAGATATTTTGACACCATTACTGGAAGGTCAGTTGCCGTAGGGAGATGTAAGAACATATTGGTCATGATCCCATATGAAATTGAATCGGATTCCATCATTCCTGTCACTATCCATGCTATAACAAGAAAACAAATTAACTTTCGAATAAAAACAGGCAGGTTCGTATATGAGTAAATTAAAAATGACATATTTTGACAAGGAAGATATCCTTCACCTAAACATTTCTGATGAAAATGAAACGAATAGTATTGAAATAAGTCCCAATGTAACGGCTGAGCTAAATGAAGATGGAGAAGTTATTGGCTTGGAAATCTTAAAAGCGAGTACTTTCATTCGTGACTCTTTCATGGATATGGCTCAAGCTAAGATATTAAATTTTCGGGGAAAAAACAAAACAGATAATATCGATATTCCTTCCAAGTTATAATCGAAGTAACAAATTAGTACCGATCAATGAACTACTTTGCAATTTCAGTATTGGAACGGCAGCCGGGGGAAGAATATAAATAAATGCGGATGGAATAAATAAAGAATATAATGATTTAAATAAAAGTTTCTGAGGATTAGAATAATACACCCAGCTTTTTAGTTGATAAAATAGCTTTTTACAAGATATCCAAATCAGAATCCAGGGAAATCCCATGAACCGACGTTCCTTCCTTCGAACCCTTTCACTCTCTCTCGCTGGTCTTCCGATGCTGCGGTGTGCAAAATCATCTCATGCAAACCCGAACATTATCCTCATCATGGCGGATG
>WJKD01000372.1 GCA_014729315.1 Promethearchaeota archaeon
GTCGTGTTCCATTTGGACTAATTCAGCGGAAAAAGGGGGATACTTCCAATCGCTCTCGGATTCAATTGGCACTACATCTAAATGAGAGGCAAATCCCCAGCACGGATGGTTATCTGGATCAGAACCGGTTATAGTAACTATTAGGTTCCCTCTTCCTATTACAGTTTCAATTATTTTTGTGGCGATTAGAGGATTATTCTCTGCTTCAAATTTTTCTTGAAGTTTTTTTGCTAAAACCATCTCGTTACCAGGAGGGTTGACAGTTTCCGTTCTTACACATTCTTGTAATAATTCTATTGCCTCTTTTTCAACATCAGAATTCGAAGAGAACTTGGAAAGTCTATTCAAATTATTTTTCCTCTTCATTTGGCTATCATTATTATTCTTTTCTTTTCTTCCCATATTTAACTCCTATTAGTGTTTTAATCTTAATTATGGATTGATTTTTAAATCTCGAACTGTATTTTTTAGTGGTTCGAACCCATCGATTCGACATTCTATTAAGTCCTTTTCTTTAATTTGGACTGAGCGAGGAGTACCCGTTGATATGATATCGCCTGGCAAAAGCGTCATTACGCGTGAATGAAAAGATACGAGAAAATCAGGAGGAAAAGTCATGTTTCGGACGTGATTTTGTGCGTGTATACTTCCATTAATCACTGTTGCCACTTTCAGCTCTTTTACATTGCTGAGTTCGTCGGGTGTGAGTAGTTGAGGACCAAAACTAAAAAATGTATCAAAGTTTTTAGAAAGCGTGAGGTATCGGGGATTTTTTCGTAATATATCTTCTGCAGTAACATCTATGACTGTTGTAAACCCAACAACTACTTCCAACCAATTTTGAATCTCTACATTCTTACATTTCTTTCCGATAACGACGCCCAGTTCCGCTTCTCCCGTCGTTTTTTCTGACATTGTGGGAATTAAAATCTCTTCGTTATGTCCTATTATGGTCGTGTCAGCTTTCATAAAACTTGCGGGTTCTGTTTGCGGGGCTTTTTCTGATAAGTCTTTTGCGTGATCTACGTAATTAAGTCCTATGCCCCATATTTTGCGTGGTTGACGATATAAAGGCCCAAATACAATATTATCTGAACTTAGAGCTTCCTTCCTCAGCTTTTCAACTTCGACTTTACCTAGCGACCCGTACCACGATTGAATTTCTTTAATTTGACCAAACCGAATAAGATCGAACAAATCAACCGCCCAATCATTATGACTAAGAAGATTAAGGGTTTCTAAGGGAATTATTGAAGAATCTGTCCATACTGCTGCGGATTCTTCGGAGGATTTCTTAATCGTGCAGAATTTCATATCAAGGACATCTTTTCGGAGTAATTTAATAATTTATAGATTGAGACTTTATTCAAGTTGTTTTTTTATATAATCAATAACGATTCCTTTAAAGGTTTCTATATAATCCTTCCCTTTTTCGGCACTGGCTTTAGTTTGATCCCCTATAACTCCTGTTTCAGTTATGGAATCAAATCCTTTAGCGCGATATTTTTTTCTAATTCTGGGAGTTATATTTTTGGTAAATCCCTTGACAAATTTATCTTTTTTAACCAAATCTGGCTCTAAATAAAGAACCATTGATGCCTCCATGTCGCCTGCGTGTGAACCGATTTCGCCGAATGTTAAATTATATTTTTGTCCCATCTTTCTAATTCCCGGTAATATTTCTTGAGTGTAATAGTAGAATATTTTCTTGTCTGGATATTTTTCTTGCATTTCAGCAACAGCTTCCTTCGTTGGTTCTTCGTTCCCTCCGTGCGAAATGTAAATAATAATATTCTCAAATCCATGTTTTACGAGACTATTGATGTAATCAATAATTATAGATTTTAAAGTCGACTTTCTTAGCGAAATTGTCCCCGCAAAATTTAAGTGATATTCTGAAAATCCAACTGGTATAGTAGGCGCTTGCAGTGCATTGCCTAACTCCTTCGCTAAAATGTTAGAAAAGCGATCAGCTTGCAAAGCATCAGTTTGCTCCGGTAAAGATGGTCCATGTTGTTCTGTAGAGCCCACACCAAAAACAACCGTTTTATACCCACTATCAATTAATTCTTGGACTTCGACCCATGTCATCTCATCAATTCTTACTTTCTCCATAACAAATCACACTTTAATTAGACTTTATTTAATTATGTTGGTTAAATATTTATTTCGGATAAAATAAAATTTTCTATAAAAAATTTATATAAATTTTTTAGATTAATTTTTGTATTAGATCAAATGTATTAGATTTATTTATGATGTTTAAAGTAAGCATTCTGTATCATAAATAGACTAGATATACTTATTCTCTTTTCTAACCTAAGATATAATTATTAGAATACTATAGAAACAAATTTTTTATTTTTTCCTTGAATTTCTAATTTAATGACTTTTGATCGTAAGCAATTTGATAAAATTGTTGATCGCACCCAAACTTGGTCTGTTAAATGGGATTCTGATTATATGATCGAACGGTTTGGAAGAGACGATTTACTTCCATTTAATCACGCAGAACTTGATTTTGAATGTCCTCTTCCTATAATCGAGGCAGTCCAAAAACGAGCAGAACACGGTATTTACGGATACACCTTAGTCAAGGAAGAGTATTACGATGCGATTATCCGATGGTTTAAAACAAGACACGATGTTGAATTCTTAACCGAGGATTTATTATATAGCACGGGAGTTATATCCAGCTATAGACAAGTCATTCCTTATTTTAGTAATCCTGGAGATAAGGTTCTTTTATTTACTCCCGTATATAAGCCCCTTTCTGAGGCAATATACGAATATGAGAGAAAGCCTGTTACATTTCCACTTAGTCTAGAAGGAAAAAAATATCGCATCGATTTTGATGCTTTAGAAAAGACATTTCAAAAACTATCCATTAAGGTATTATCTATGTGTAATCCCCACAATCCCGTAGGAAGAGTTTGGACTGAAAAGGAGCTAAAAAAAATCGGAGATCTCTGTTTGGAACACAATATACTAATAGTTTCGGACGATATTCACTGCGATTTAACCGCTAAAGGACACAAATACATTCCTTTCTGCTCTATATCTGAGGAATTAGCAATGAATTCGATTATTTTGACCTCAATGACGAAAACCTTTAATTCATCTGGGTTAAAAATTGCGAACATCCACATTAAAAATCCAGAATTAAGAAGGAACTTTTTCGAAATGCTTAATAAAAAATTTGTTTACGCTCCAAGCGTATTCGGAATATCAGCTCTCATATCTGCTTACTCGCTATGCGGAGGTTGGGCAGACTTATTAGTCGAATATTTGGACGCAAACTTTAGATACATCGATAAATTCATAGAAGAAAACAATCTAAATATCTCTGTCACACGACGTGAAGGAACCCCTACAGCGTGGTTGGACTTTCGAAAATTGCCTTTACCCGCTAATAAAGTTCACAATTTTCTCGTTAACAAAGCAAGCTTAATCCTAGTAGATGGAAGCTATTATACTGCTAATGGAGAGGGATTCCAGAGAATGAGTATCGGTTTTCCTCGAAGTAGAATAAAGTTAGCTATGAAACAAATGAAAATGGCTCTCAATACTTTGTAACCGATTAGGATTTAATATTTCTTTTTATATAAGGAATAAATAAGTTTTTTTTAGGGAAACGAAGATATTTAAATAATTAAACCTAAATTTTTAATAAATTTTTGACATAAAAACTTTTGATAAAATTCTATAAAGATATTTTCCATTTATAACGAGGTAAAACAATGTCGGAAACTACAAAAGAAGTCTCCAAACTTGACGATTGGGCTGAGTGGCACTCCTCTAAGAAAAGTATGCTCTCTTATAGTTTTGGCTCTTTTGGCATAGAATTAGTTGGAAATGCGTTCGCTGGACTCTATTTCTTCTTTTATGAAACAGAATTGCTTCTTCCTGGAATTCTGTTGATAATTGCTAACACGATTTTCGCACTTTATAACGCAGTAAACGATCCTTTAATAGGATACGCTATGGAAAAACCCCGAAAATTCTGGGCACGATGGGGTAAACGATATCCATGGTTATGCATCACACTGATACCGATGTATGTCTGCTACTTTTTACTATTCGCTCCTCCAATGGGTCTTGGTCCCTTAGCCTTATTCTTCTGGATGACAGTAATGCTTTTATTAGCCGATACCTTTTATTCTGCTTTTTTCGTACAATGGCAGGGGATGTTTCCAGAAAAATATAAAACTGACGATGCACGCCGAAAAGGAAATGTCTATAAGTTAATACTTGCAATTTCAAGTGTCATCGTTGGAACGCTAATACCGCCTCAAATATATGAGTACGATGTAGTGGAATCATATGCACTTATGGCAGGCGTGATACTTATTATCGGAAGCATTGCGGCTGTATTTGTAATGTATGGTGCTCGCGAAGATCCCGCAAGAAGAGCCCAACAAGTTGAAGAGGGTGCTGTTAAACAGCAACCATTTCTAAAGTCGTTTAAAAATGGTGTGTCGAATAAAGCGTTTCTTGCATATATTTTTCTATACTTTGGGAATAAAATCTGGGACTTATTCGTCTTAGGAAGTGCAAATTATTACGCAAAATGGATATTGGGGATATCTGCTGACAATTTAACGATTATATACGCAGCAATCATCCTGGGTATCTTTTCAGCTGTCCCTGTATTTACATATATCGCGAAAAAGATCGGTTTTTATAAAACGGCAGTCATAGGAGGATTTACGGAAAGTGTTTTAACCATTCCGTTGTTATTTATAAGAGATCCCATTACATCGTTTCTATTTTTCTATATTGTTGGTTTTGGGAACGGTGCCATGTGGGCGATGTTATCACCTATTTTGGCAGAAGCTTTAGATAGTTTAGCCATACAAACTGGAAAGCGTGATTCAGGGGTTTATGTTGGAGTCTATGTGTTCTTCGGACGATTAGCTATCATCCTTTTTACGTTCTTGATGGTATTTGTGCACGGGATAACAGACTTCAACGCTGCAGCACCAACAGGGAAAGGGCAGCAAAGCGCATTGGCAGAAATCGGAATTCTTATAACCATTGGGTTGATCCCTATACTCGGTACGGCGATATTTACTACGCTTTTTGCGCTGACGTACGATATTAAGGGAGAGAAAAAGATTTGGTTAATGGAACAAATTCGCACCAAAGAGCTGGAGAGAGGTTAAAATTCTGATAAAAAACGCTATAAATATTATTATTTAATCTTTTTTTTTTGCTTTTTTTCATATTTCTTTTTGTAAAGGTCTTTGATATCATCCAAGATATTTTTAGGTTCATGGTTTAGGAGTGCTTGTGCAGTTTGAGGTGAACCACCTCCCTTGCCTCCATATTTGTCAAGAAGGAAATTAACTATAAGATTAGCCTTAAATAGATCGCTATTGGAAAGAAATTTTACCAGATTAGGTTGCGGACGAAGAATTAACACTGAATTTATTGGGTAATTGCTAAAATTAGAATTTACAATTTTCTTCTCAAAATCGTAATTTAAGTTGAAAAAGTAATTGGAATCCAATTCCAGACTAGGTCTTTTTGAAAGTAGTTCTAATAAATCAGTTGAGAGTTTCTCGATCTGCTGCTTTTGAGACTCAATAGTTTTAGATCTCTTTTTAACAGCGCTATTTAAGTTAGTTAACGAGTTCTTTAACATATCGCAAGTTTCTATAATGTCTACGTTCAATCCCGAGA
>WJKD01000373.1 GCA_014729315.1 Promethearchaeota archaeon
AATTTCAGATAGCTCCACTATTATTCTTTTAAAAAATGAGGAAAATCTTCCTTATTAAGGCGTTAGTTTTTTTCATTAGAAATAGTACTGACCTTTTTACTCTTATCTTTTTGTTAGGGATTATTTGTTCTAGACAAGGTTGTATTTCAAATCCATTCTAATTCTTGATATTTCTTTATTCTTGTTATAAGCAATCCCTCTATTTCCTTGTGGATTGGAGTGAGAGCTTTAGCTATATTAAATCAAGATTTTTGTTTTAAAAATCGCTTTAATCTAAGGAAGTATAAGCCAAGAAAAAATAGGGAGAACTCTATTAATCAAGATCATATTTATCGTATAGTACTATTTATTCGAGCAGTTTTTATAGGTTCAATATAAAATGCAGTGTGAAACGAAAAGTTACTTATCTGTTAATTGTTTTATCCGTGAGCTTGGTTTGTATCGGGTTGTTTCGTAATATCCCTTCGGGAAAAGCCTATCCTTATTACGAGTTGCATTATTTTGACACCGATAAAGAGGCGTATTTTAACGACCAATCAATAAACATCAGTGCTTCTTGGGAGTTGTTTTACGATGAGATGACCGAAATTGCTGCAGTTAAGATAAAGATCTTTAATTTCTCTGAAGAGTGCGTGTGGGAAACTCCTTGGCTTCCAGAAAAAGGATTGAAAGAAGAAAGTTGGAGTGTGGAAATTTGCACATTAGACGATTCTTTTGAAAATAGAACAAATTATTTTTCAGTGAAATTTGTTTATTATTACGAAATCTTGGTATCAGGAGGTTGTCAATATTTTATAGAGGAAATTCCAATAGAGACATCAAAGATTAATATTAGTTGCGAATTGGTTGATTACGAGGAATATGTGCTTCATGGTGAGGAACTATTACTTGATGTGCATTTAAGTTTTTTTAATCATACTACAGGAATAAGTGAAAATCTTTCCTCTTTTTTAGTCTTATTTGAATTAGTAAAAGTCGAAGATATTCTTTTTGAAGAAAACTACACTACCAATTTTAACGGTAGGGTTAACATCAATTTGACTGAGAAGTTACAACTCGGACCAGGAAATTATAAAATAAAAATCTTTTATCCAAATAATGTTTTTTTTAACAACGATGTCCCACTAATGTATAATTTACAAGTAAATACAACTTCGAAAGCTAATATCACATGCGAATTAATTGATTTTGAACCCAATGTATCTCTACAACAGAAGGTTTCGATTCAAGCTCGATTTAGCTTTTATAATGAAACAAAGGGGATAGAGGAAAATATTACTTTATTTGATGTATTATTCCGATTAATAAAAAATGAAGAAGTATTGTTCGAAAATAATTTTACCACCGATAATGGTGGTATGATCCAGATCAACCTGACGAATTTTGTACAGCTTAAAGTCGGAAAATATCAATTTAACTTTAGTTATCCTATCAATGATTTCTTTAACCAAAACATATCAGAGAGTTACGATTTATATGTGAACATCACATCAAAAGCGAATCTATCTTGCATTTTAATTAATTACAATACAATTTCATTTGTTGGGCAAGACATTTCGATTGAAGCATTTTTTAACTATTATAATGAAACTACCGAAAAGAATGAGAATTTAACATTATCTTTAATAAACTTTCGACTATTAAAAAACAAGGAAGTTGTATTCGTAGAGAATTACACCACTGATATATACGGAAGAATTCTTATTAATTTAACAAATTCGGTAAAATTAGGATCAGGCAATTATCAGATGAAATTTTCTTGCCCCGATAATTACTTTTTTGAAGAAAATATTACAAAAATTTACGATTTATACATCCATGAAATGATTGAGCAAGAAGCGTTGAGTAAAGATGTCCAGAAACGAAATACTGAAGATTCAACAACGAGTTTCTTAGCAATCCTGAGTATTTTTTCTATAGGCATCATCGTTTTGTTAATTTTGGCTTTTGTTAAATTAAGAGGTAGAAGTAAAGATTTTACAACAATCAATATGCCCTTTTACTTGGATTCATCTTCTTGTGTATCTTAAAACTCTTTTCCTTTTCCAGTATAATCATTTCATTTTAATTTAGTATACAGGATAATAAAAAAAATAGTATAAAAACCAATTAACATATAATATTCAGATTTTAGACTACTCGGGTATTGTAGCGACTGCTCTCACCCATCCTGCGCTTGCTCTAGCAATCTTGACGGGAAAGCAATAAATCGTAGCACCAACTGCCGGAACCTTGTCCAAGTTGGTCAGTTTTTCCATCTGATAATACCCCCGTTCGATTCCCGCAAAATGTCCCTCCCATATTATAGAGGGATCTGGCTCTTTTGCCCTTACCATCTTTTTCCATTTTTTATTCGTCAAGACGAACGGTGCGTCCCACGACCACGCGTCTGTCCCGACCACATGTACTCCTTTTCGAACGATATCGAGTGTAGCATCTTTTCCTATTCCTACACCGTGGCTAACATATTCTTTCGTTCCGTAAAATTCTGCGGCTTTGGTATGAATACATAAAATATCTCCTTCTTGTAGAACGTGATTTATCTCTTCTAATTTTCCTTTTACATCCTCAGGAGTTAAGATATATCCGTCTTCAAAATCGGTGCAATCTAAGACGACGAGCTGACCGATCCCCCACTCTAAAGGAAAGTCGTCGATCGTTTGAGCCTTTTTTTCTCCGATCTCTTTATCTTGAATCGGAGCAAAATGCCACGGAGCGTCCATATGAGTGCCACTGTGCGTGCTTAATTCTAATGTGTCTGTTGCCCATCCTTTTCCTTCAGGCAGATGTTCATCGGGCTTAAGTTTGTAAAACGCAAAGGCCATTTCTTCTGCACCTCTATCGTGGTCGTGATAATCAATATGAGGCTGCGTTAAAGGGGGGTCAAACACTAATTCGTCCGGATTGATGATTGGTATTGATAAATCGATAAATTTCATAATTTCACCTTAAAAATGTATGTTAAACAATCAATTACATTATTTCTATATTATAATATTTTCTCAATAGTCTTATAATAATTTGTATTGCTAAGACTTTAGCACTTAATCAGAATATCATATTATCGGGAAATCGAATCCCATATTAGCAAAAAAAAACGGAAAAAATAAAGTATTAAAAAATTAGGAAAAAAGAATGAAAAAAAATCTAGTCCTCAGTAAAAATATCTTTTACTAATTCGTCGTCTTGCTTAAAATGAGCGAGAGCACCGTTCCATTTTGGTAATACTTCGTCGTGCTTATTCTCAAATCGGTTAACAAATTCTCTTAACTGGGCTCTTACTTCAGCAGAATTACCCTTCATGAATAAAGCAGCGAACACATATTCGCCATACTCTATCATAATAGTTATATCTCCGTGATCAATAGTCTTTAATAGTTGGGTGGATTTGGTGGTTTCTTTGACGAATGAGGTTATTGCCGTAAACATTCCTGAGATAAGTCCCGCATCTTGATCACTATTTTTATCAAAGGCGTAGCTAAATACGTCCCTCCCATCAGTATAAATGATATAGAGTCCTTGTTTCTCCACTTTTTCTTCAGTATAACTAAACTCGTAATTCCATATGCGAATTTGATTATTATCATAGAGAAATTTCAAAGCAAAGTATAGTTTTTTCTTTTTTTCCATGTCATCTGGCTTAACATCTCTCAACAAGGGTTCTCCATCTAACTGATTAATCAAATTAATTACGAGCTCTTTTTGTAACTCAGGACCTTCTATAGAAATAGTTTCTTTTTTCGTAATCATATGAGGTTTAACGGGCCTTAAATACTCTTCGTAAGAGATAAATTCAGTAATCGACGAAAAGATAGTTCTTTGGATATTTTTGTCGTTGATCGGGACATTTTTAACTTTAAAATCTTTTCCAATGTAGAAAAGCATCAATCCCCAGATAACAATATTGAAAAGGTATCGCGTAAAGAGATATGGAAAGGCTAATATCCCAAGTAGAGTTATTTGTCCTTTTGGAAACAAATTAGCGTTAAATGCAGCTGTTCGAGAGATATAAAATGGTATTCCGAAAGCATTCGTGTAACTTATTTTGCCAGTTAACCAATATTCCTCAGGGGCAAAGTTAATCAATGGATTTCCTCCGATAAACATTATTAATATCGAAAAGAGGATTAGGATAGCTAAGTAGAGAATAATTCCTAAAAACACGCTTTTTACGAATCGAAGCGTATAAGCCATCGCGTAAGCGCTCAAAAATAAAGGAACGATGACTAACACAACGGTATTAAAAATATTCATTAAATCGAACCTATAAGCATTTATCAATGTAGGATCGTTATGGCTATAGCTTGCCGAAGAGATAATTGTAGCTTGATCCTCTCCAAACATCCTAAAAATGGGCACGAAAGCAAATATATTCAAAATAAAGAATACTAAAAATACCAAGCTTGCTGTGACAATCATATAATACCAATTTGTCTTCTTTATCTTTGAGATTCTCTCTCCTCGATTTTTACACCAATTAATTAATTTTAAAAAAATAAGTATAGAGATTGGCTCAAAAACTTTTAGGAATAGTACGAAGATGATGCTTGCCATGATGAAATAAGCGAAAAAATATATTATGACGAAGATTGAGGCAGTATACTGAATTAAGAATAAAATTATCGACAATATGGAAATTGGAGCTCCCACAGTATACAAGCTTTTATAAATCTGCTCTCTTATATCTTCTCCAAAATATTTACCTTTAAGCGCTATTCTCGAACTGAAAAGCAATTCAATACTAAAGATAAATACAGCAAGATACACGAAAAGAATCTCAATAAACCAACCTAATGCTGTTTCTCCGGTTGTGAGAGAAATATTTTGGAGGTTCGAAATATCAATTATTACTTGCAGTAAATACAACGAGATGGGCAAGAGCACAATCATAAGCTTCAAAATTTGTTTTTCTCTCGACCAATCGTTTTTTAATACCTCGTTTTTTATTTTTTCGTAGGGTCCTTCTGAATATTCGTAAGTGATGTGTTTTAAGTTCTCTTTGAAGCTCCCCGGCTCTTTTCGTAGTTGATTCCAAACAAAAAGAACTGATATGAACGGAGCTACAAAGAAAATGAAAGGTAATGTCACTAGCGGGTAAAAAGAGTATAAAGCAGCTAAAGATCCTATGTGAGCAAGAATATATTTTATCCCAAGAACAAAATCACTCGATCCACTAATTTTGAGATTATCTGGTGTCGAACCAGCTTGAAATATAATGGGTAAAATCCAGTATATTAGAAAAAATACGATAATCCCAACTAAGATTCGAAAATAGACCTTTCCCACATATTTTTTCCACATGAAAAAGAGAGGAATAATTAGGATTAGCAACGGGAGTGCGTTTAAAACGATGGTTAGAAGGATGTCAATCATTTCAATTCCATTTTTAATTCTTAGATTGTATTTTATATATAAATTATGAATGTTATTCTTATATATTAGATAATTAAGTTTCAAATATTTAGAATTTTGCATTATGACCGAAGTCGATTCAGAACCAAATCAACCGATTAAAATAGGTATTATCACCCACGAAGATTTTGCAGTTAAGCATGCACCCCCCTATCCGCGTCCTTCTTTTATTTCTTTTGAATCCCCTTTAAGAATTAAGGTAATTTTAGATTATTTTAAGAGAATTAAGCTTTGGAAGGATAAAAGACTACTAAAATTCGAGCCTAGTCTGGTTAAGGAGGAGCTATTATACTTAGCGCACTCCAAATATTATGTCCAGTCTGTGAAAGAGTTATGTAATTATTCAACAAGTTTTCTCAGGGAAGAAGTCTTTATTGTGAACGATTCTTTTGAATTAGCAAGGAGAGCAGCTGGAGGCGTAATTCAAGCTATTGATTGCGTATTAAAAAAAAAAGTAAATCATTCTTTTGCGCTTGTAAGACCTCCAGGACATCACGCTTTAAGACAATGCGCGGGGGGATTATGTATATTTAATAATATCGCGTTGGCAATATTAAATCTGAGAAAAAACTTAAACTACCATAAGAAAGTCGCAATTATCGATATAGACGATCATTTTGGGGACGGAATCGCACAATATTTCTACGACGATCCGAGCGTTTTATATTTTTCTGTTCACGAGTTTGATTTTAGCGGCGATCTCGGGTTCATTAATGAGTTAGGAGTTGACAAAGGACTGGGGAAAAATATTAATTTTCCTATGCCTATGGGTATTAGAGATTCCGAATTTCTGCAATTCTTTGATGTGCTCAAACCCATATTAAAAGAATTTCAACCGGATCTTATCCTTGTCGCAACGGGATTTGATATGTATTTTGACGATGCGATTGGAAACTGCTTCTTAACAAGCAAATCGTATTACAAGTTTGCCCAGAGACTAAAAAGCCTTGCCGATCAATTATGTGAGGGAAGACTTGTTTTTGTTCTCGAAGGAGGATACAGTTTAGTTGGTCTTCCCTTGTGCGTCCATGCTACGTTAAAAGCTTTACTAAACGAGGAATACGTAGCCTACGAATTTGAATTAATAAAATTCCCCACAGCCGTAGAAATTAATGAAATTTCAAAAATTAAAGCAACCTTGAAGAAGTTATTAAAGAATTATTGGCTCTCGTTTGACGAAAAATAAAAAGTAGAAAATAAAATTAAACGAGATCTTTAAGTTTTAACGCATATTCTTGAACGGTAAATAAAGCGTCTCTGGGACCTACTTGGGGATTAATATAACATATTAAAGCTCCCGTACCCCCAATCGGAACTGGGGCAATAATAACGTGACCTTTCCCAGTGATATTCGTTCCGATCTTTCTTTCCTCTGTATTTTCGACAATCATGTATTTTACACCCTGAATAGTAATGCTTGACATTCCCTTTTGTCCGAGCTCTAATTTCATCCTAAGAAGTTCATTTATGCCTCCTTCTTTATCAAGATCGGCGGAGATATCCCAATTTTCCGTTTGGGTTTTCAAAGAACCGTCTTGTCCAACCACGGCAACCCCATATACATTTTGTTCCTCGTTGAGGAGGTCGTCGATAATAGATTCTATTGACATTTTAACCTTTTGAAATTAAGATAATTCTTATATACTAATACTAATACAAATCATATTTAAATAATTGTCA
Organism: Promethearchaeota archaeon; assembly: GCA_014729315.1. The sequence goes on from WJKD01000373.1 coordinate 7,093, forward strand.
AAGGGACTACCTCCATTTTTATAAAATAGCAGAATAATTTTTTGAAAGTTTAGGGATTTGGAGCCTTAAGCATGAATTTCTATAAGATTGATATCGCAATACCAATGATAAAATTAAATAACAAATAGACTTTTAATACTTATATCGGGGAGTATTAAAATCGAGTTTTCAAAGAAAAGAAGAATCAATAAGAAAACGAAAGAAAGTTACAAAATCTTTTATTTTGATCTTGGTAATATACTTATAATACATTAGATTTAAATTAATACTTCTCTTAAAATAATCTAAAAATAATGGTGAAATAGACAGATGGCATTTATAAGATTATGGAAATGGGCGGTTCGTATGACCTTGAGGGAAAAAAAAATGTTTGTTATTTTTTCTCTCATTTATACAATTCTTATCTTTTTAACGAGTTTCTTTTTAGAGGTTACTTTTAGTCAAGAAGGTGCGGGAGGTCTTACAACCTATTTCGTAATAATCTTTTTTGGAACTTCTTTATTTCTTTCGGTATTATATGCGTGGCTCATCGTAGTTAGAAATAGGCGCGTCTGGGCAACTCTTAAGGCAATTGGCTACACGAATGGTAATATCAATTCACTTGTTACTGGAATTATTCTTTATACGACCGTCATGGGTTTTATTATCGTTGTCGAAGCTTTATTACATTACGCCGCAATCATAACTTATTTACATTCAGCCAACATTTTAAGAAATTTACCCGTTATCCTAATCAGTTTATTACCAGTTGCGATTACTTTTGGAGTATTCTTAATCGTCCAATTAATCGCTATTCTTATTGCTAATAGAAAAGTGCTAAAGGTCCGACCAATGTTAGCACTTAAAAGGGTAGGTGAGTAAAAAAGTGCCTGTACCAAAAGATACTATGATCGAAGCGATAGATGTGAGTAAAGAGTACAGAAGGTCGGGTTCTATTATCAGAGCTTTATCCGATATTAATGTTTCTATTAAATCGGGCGAATTTGTGATTATACAAGGTCCGACGGGATGCGGCAAATCTACACTCCTTAATGTGTTAAGTGGTTTAGACCTTCCCGACACAGGAAGAATTATTTTTGACGGAGAAAATATCGCGCGATCAAAAGAAGACCGTCTAGCAAAAATTAGACGTCAAAAAGTGGGGATGGTTTTTCAGGATTTTAACTTAATTAAAACTCTGACAGCGCTTGAGAATGTTGAAGCAATGTTATGGCCAACAGTTCTTAGAAATAGAGAAATTGAAAATCGCGCAATTGCAGCCTTAAGAGATGTAGACATGTTAAATAGAAAAGATCATTACCCTGCGGAGATGAGTGGAGGAGAGAAGCAGCGCGTTGCTCTTGCTCGGGCGTTAGTGAGTAAACCCCGAGTAATCTTCGCGGACGAACCTACAGGCAATTTAGATCCTGAGAGCGAAAAAAACGTTATGGATTTACTAAAGAAAATTAATGCTGATTATGAAACTACCGTATGTGTGGTAACTCATCGTGAAAAGCTCACTAGCTACGCCGATAAATTAATTAAGATGGAAAAAGGCAAAATTACAAATGTTAAATAAAATTTTTTTTCTCTTATCTATTTTTTAGAATTTATATTGGATTTAAATTATTACCCTAATTTCTAAGATTCCATTAAAAATTGGACTAATGAATTTTTAATAGTAAATACTAAAATTATATATCTTTTGGTTCAAAAGTTTATAATTCTGTTAAAGAAACAAAGAAAAATATAAATACCAAAAGAGTTTTTGAATTTATAAACGCGTTAATTAAATTTCGAAATATATACAAAAAGGGTAATTATTATTGGGATTCTAAGAATTATTGGCAGCGGAATTGTAGGAATGATACTGCTAGTTCCCTTTTCGTGGCTCAGTTTTTACGCATTTAATTTGCTTGGCTCGATAACGGGCGGATTAATTCAAAATGTGCAAGGTCTTGCTGGTTTATTCGGCGAAGGGGGCGATTTGATAATGATTCTCCTCGGAGCGGTATTAGGTGTTGTTATAGTCTGTCTTTTTCCCGTACATTGGGTTATCATTTATAGACCTGGCGATCTAATTTTACTGATTGCGTTATTACTGCCCTGGATCTTATCTTGTTCAATTAGTTCGGGTTTATTTGCTCACACAATTAGAGGTAGTATTCATACAAGCTTGGCAATCGGGATAGGATATTTTATCCTTATGCTTATTCCTTATATAGCACTTGCGGTACTTTTATCTCAAGCAGGTCTTAATGGAGCAGCTATAATTGATTCAGTCGCAATTGGTCTTACGGGCATGCCTTGGGTGCTAGCTGCTCTGGCAGCAACGATGGAAGGAGCAGGAATAGGAATGGTGTTTGCATTGTTAGTTACTGTAATACTAAAATATAAACCAGAAGCATCCTCTTCTGATAAGAAGGGGATTAGGGAAAGATTTAGAAGATCAAGATCTACTTCTGATTATGTTTACGAACCCACTCTTGACGAGGACGAAAAAGAACCAACCTTATCGAGTTCTACACCTCTGAGTGGTATATCAGGGGCGGTATGTTCAAATTGCGGAGCGAAACTCGGTCCAGACGACGAATTTTGTACTAACTGTGGAACTAAAGTATAATCAAAATATTTGTTCTTTTTCAATTCATATTTTTATTTTTTATCTGATACGAATCTACAAACCAACCAGTATTATTATTTCATATTTTATATGCAAATGGGAAGAATACAAAATCAAATTATACAAATAAATTGTGAGGAAGAACATAAATTTTTAAATTTTTAGAATAAATATAGTGTATTAATTACGACAATAAAATGCACGAGGAATCTTTCTAAAAAATGACCAGAGAAGTTAAAGGTATTATCCTTTCTCGATTAATTATATTTATAACAATTATTTTAGTCCCGATTTCGATCTTTTTAATTTTTATCTTGGTAGATTTTAGATTATGGTTTACCGATAATCGGGTAATAACCTTTTGGGTTATAAAAGTGCTTTGCCCGTTAGTATTTAGCGTCGCGTGGTTTTTTTTTCTCGTATTATTTGCCAATAGGTTTTCGGAAACAATTGATTCGATGGATAAAGTGGTAGGGGTCGTTCCTCTACGATTAAAATTTTTTTTTGGGCTTAACGCATTATTTATTCTACTCATATTCGTTTTCCCTTTGATTACGCCGCTAATAGCAATCCTTAGCTTCGCTTCTATGGCGTGGAGGTTAACCACCTTCCGAAAAAAAAGCTGGGACGAATCTGACGTATCGGTTTTTACTAAATTTTTGATGGTGGCTGCTTCTATTCTTCCAATCTTTTGTACAATCTGTATCATCCCCGAATATTTTAGACTCGCTCTATTTTTGTGGAACCGAATATGGCTCCCTCTCTTAGAATACATATATATAACATCCTATTGTTTGTGCACAGCATTAGCTATTGGTTCGTTCTTTATATTAATTGCTAACAAAGGTGTTAGCGAATATGAGCAGATATATTACCATCCGGACGAGTTAAAAGTAAATTTAACCTACATTAAGGTATTTGAATTCTTTTTGTTTCTGTTTTTCTTGTTTTTAGCGCTACTTTCATTGGATTTAATTCTGCTATTCTATTACGCTGGATTTGTAATCGTTGCGATAGTGTCAATTGTTAATTTTATCAGCGGACGAAGAAGGAATCGCAAATTTAAGGGACATGTGCTCGGTTATCTTCTTGCTGCCGTGTTTATGGGTTCAAATCTATTATTATTTAACGAAGCATTAGCGGAAGTTATTCAATTATGGAGCTTGGTTATTTCTGCGGCTTTATTTATTTTAGTGTTCTTCATAACTTTTTTTAAAATTGAAGAATCGGAATTATAACATGTTTCAAAAAAGAATTCTTCTTAAAAGTCCTTTTTTTTTATTTTCTTTTAGAATAGTCATTCAATAGCTTGTTTCTACGAGAATTTTTGTTGCATAGATTTTCGGGGTGATCTAGGGGATTTTTAAATAATAATCTGTCTGTGAGTGGACATAATTATTAAATTCTCTGTTAAATATTGATAAATAGCTTAGTCTACATCAAAAATTGAATTTTCTACTGTATTCGAATATAAACTATTATAAGTGAAAATTTCGATCTTAATGATAAGTATCAAAGTAAGTCACAATTTTAATTAAAAAAAATTTATAAAAAGTGATATTATGGGAAAAATGAACATTAAAAGTATAATGGTTATCACCTTTCTCGTTGTATCGACGATTTCCATACCGATGATGGCCTACGGGCAACAACAGAGAGAAGAGGATTTTGACGAGGACGAAGGTCAAGCTGGTGCGTTTCAAGATTTTCGGGGTGGATTTGGTGGAGTGTTTAGCGAAAATATGGGCTACGGAGGAGATTTGATTGGTTCCTTGTTTGAAATGCTTC
>WJKD01000374.1 GCA_014729315.1 Promethearchaeota archaeon
ACACAAGGAACGCCTAATTCTCTCGAAACAATCGCAGCGTGACTCGTCATCCCTCCCTCATCTGTGATAATCCCAGCAGATCTTTTCATACCTGGAACCATGTCAGGTGTTGTCATAGTGGTAACTAAAATATCACCTTTCTCAATCTTGGTTAATTGGGAAGCATCTTCTATTATTTTAACAGTTCCTCCGCCAATTCCGGGACTCGCCGCTAAACCCTTGAATAAAACTTTACCGGAAACATCTTCGTCTTTCTGATCACGTTTCTTTTTAATCGTTGTAATTGGTCGTGATTGCACGATATAGAGCTTGTCAGAGTAAGCCCATTCTATGTCTTGCCCGTCCCCGTAATATTCTTCAATATCCTTACAAATCTTAGCAAGTTTCTCTACTTTATCGTCCGTTAATTTTTGTTTATTTCCCTCATTTTTTGATAATTCGACTTCTTTTGTGGTGTTATTTTCTCTAATTACTTTAAACGATTGATTGGAGATTTCCTTATTTTTTATTCTCCATCCATCTGGGTCAACTTCGTAAGTATCAGGTGTAATACTTCCGGATACTACCGCTTCTCCTAATCCCAAACCTGCTTCAATAATAACCACATCCTCACCAGTCGAAGGATGTTTCGTAAAGGCAACCCCCGCTACCTCGGCATCGATTAATTTTTGGACGATAACTGCTATACCAACTTTCATGTGATCAAAATCATTGTTTTCCCGATAATATATTGCTCTCGCCGTAAATAAACTAGCCCAGCATTTTTTTATTGACTCAATATAATTCTTTTTATCCACTCCCAAATAAGTATCTTGCTGTCCAGCAAAGCTAGCTCCGGGTAAGTCCTCAGCAGTGGCTGAACTTCTTACTGCTAAATAGGTTTCCTCAGAATCGTCTTTTAACTTCTCAAACTCGTTAAGAAAAGTATTTTTAACTTCTTCCGTAAAATCTTCTTGCAGAATGAGATTTTCAATCTTTTCAGACGCTTCTTGAAGCTCGTCTGTTTTTTCTATGTCAAGCTCGCTTAGTATATTTTTAATTTTAGATTTAATACCTGTTTCCTCAATAAAATCAAAATAAACTTTAGATGTAATCGTGAATCCGGGAGGAATTGGAAAGTCCTGGCTTACCATCTTACCAAGATTTAATCCTTTTCCACCTACGGCGTCCAAATCATCCTCCTCAATATCTTCAAACCAGAGAACTTCTTTCATTTTCATCCAATCTTGTAATTTTATAACTTAGTCTAATTATATACATTTTAAACTGTTATATCCAATTTTTATTAATTCTGGTTAAAAATTATTAATTGATTTTTATGGCTTATCTTTAGAATTCAAAGTTCTAAGTAAATGTTTTATTTAGATATATTGATAATCCCTTTTTACGAAAAAATTGGATTTGCGATTAATAACTTATTATGGCTAAGTCTTTAAATTAATCTGCAATAATTAAATCGAACTTAAGAAATTACATTTACAAAATTTGAATTAAAAAGATGATAAAATTTGTCTCAAGTTTCTAATTATGAAGTACCCGAAAAACCTTGGACTTCAGAAATCGACACAATTTCGAAATCGTTGCAGGTTGACCCTGAAGAAGGAATTAACACAAACGATGTAAAGCCTAGAAGACGAAAATTTGGTCCCAATCGACTTAAAAGTATCGAGAAGAAAAGTATCTGGGCTATAATAGTTAACCAAGTAAAAAGCGTGCTTGTTTTACTCCTTATTGCCGCCGTTGTTGTATCTTTTGTATTTGGAAGAACTCTAGACGCTATAGCAATTTTAGCTGTGGTCATCATTAATGTTGCTATTGGATTTTTTACTGAATGGAGAGCGGCTCGTTCCATGGAAGCATTATACGAGTTGACAAAAGTTGAAACCAATGTTAAAAGAGATGGAAAAATAGAAAACATCCCCGCAAGAAAGGTGGTTGTTGGAGACATTTTGTTTTTAAGACCGGGTGATATAATAACTGCGGATGCTCGTTTAACAAAAGCAAATAAAGTAAAAGTAGATGAATCGTCTTTAACAGGAGAATCTGTACCCGTAAATAAACACTTAGGTACACAAAAAGAGGACACGCCTCTTGCTGAGCGTTCAAATATGATATTCAAGGGAACAGCATTAACGCGTGGAGAAGCTGAAGCTATTGTAGTAGCAACCGGACAAGATACTCAGCTTGGTAAGATCTCCTCGTTAGTAGAGGAAGCAAAAGAAGAAGAATTGACTCCGTTGGAAAAACGTTTACAAAGCATGGGTCAAAAATTATTGTGGATAACTTTAATCGTAGCGGTAGTTGTTGCTGTAATCGGAATTCTTAGAGGACGGGATCTTTTTCTTATGATTGAAACTGCTCTGGCATTAGCTGTTGCTGCTGTTCCTGAGGGATTGCCAATCGTTGTGACTATTGCTTTAGCTAGAGGGATGTGGCTAATGGCAAAAAACAATGCCTTGGTTAATCAACTTTCAGCTGTAGAAGTGTTGGGATCGACAAGTGTGATCTGTACAGATAAAACGGGAACTATGACTGAAAACAAGATGACTGTTACTAAATATATCTTTGAAGGTGATACTATCGAAATTACTGGAACGGGCTTAGATTTAGAAGGAAAGTTCTTAATTGAAGATAAGGAAATAAATCCTCAAGACAATCCTGTGTTAAAGGAAGCTCTTACGGTGGGTGCGTTATGTAATAACGCCTCAATTGAAAAAGGAGATCAAGACCAAAATAAGAGATTCTTTGGAGAACCAATGGAAGTAGCAATATTGATATCTGCGCGAAAAGCAGGTCTTCAGCAGAAAAAACTACAAGAGCAATACCCCGAGGAAAAAGAATTTTCATTTGATCCTGAAGTGAAAATGATGGCTACTTATAACAAGATAGATGGAAAATATTTAGTTTCTGTTAAAGGTGCACCAGAAGCAGTCCTAGACGCAAGTAGCGAAATTATGAAAAGTAAAGATAATGCTAAGTTGGAAAAAGACGATGTTCAAAGATGGCTTGAAATAAACGATGAGATGGCATCGAATGGATTGAGAGTACTGGCTCTTGCAAAGAAGGAAGTTGATGATATTGAAACTGAACCTTATGAAAATTTGACATTCATTGGCTTAATTTGTCTTTTGGATCCCCCTCGAAAAGAAGTGACTCCATCGATATTAAAATGTAAAGAGGCAGGGATTAAAATAGTAATGGTGACTGGGGACCAAGCTGCCACTGCTGCAAATATTGCAGCGCAAGTTGGAATTGTTGAAGATGGTGAAGAAAGCATAAATGTTATAAAAGGAAATGATTTAAAAGAATTAGAAGCCCTTTCAGAAGAGGAAAAGGAAGAAATCCGAAAAGCGCAGATCTTTGCCCGCGTCAGTCCGGAACAAAAATTAAATCTAATTGATGTCCATCAAGAGAAAGGATCTGTCGTAGCTATGACTGGAGATGGCGTCAACGACGCCCCTGCTTTAGAAAAGTCGGATATAGGTGTAGCTATGGGAGAAAGAGGCACACAGGTAGCTAAAGAAGCGGCAGATATTGTTTTAAAAGATGATAATTTTGAAACAATAACTTATGCAGTATCTGAAGGAAGAACTATTTTTATAAATGTCCGAAAATTTGCGATTTACTTATTGTCATGCAATATAGCAGAGATATTAGTTATTTTAATGGCTTCAATTATGAATATTCCTTTGCCGATATTGCCATTACAAATTCTATATCTAAATATTGTAACAGACGTATTTCCGGCTTTGGCTCTAAGTGCGTGTCGAGGTGACGAGAATATTATGAACAGACCTCCACGAGATCCGAATGAATCGATTCTAACGAAAAAACATTTTGCAGAAATAATAGCTTATGGATCCTTAATTACATTTTCTGTATTGTCGTCCTTTTTGATAAGTTTTCTAATATTAAATTTTGACGAAACAAAAGTGGTCACAATTTCATTTCTGACTTTGGCGTTTGCTCAATTATGGCATGTATTTAACATGAGGAAAAAAGGAACGCACTTTTTCAAAAACGAGATTACTCAAAACAAATATGTCTGGCTAGCACTATTGCTTTCCATTGGTTTATTAATAATAGCAGTTTACTTACCATTCTTGTCTACTTTATTGGAAACGACGGAACCTGGATTAGATGGATGGGCTATGATTATTTTTATGAGCTTATCACCCTTTGCAATTGGGCAGATTTGGAACTCATTGTCATATTCAATAGATTTCGAACATCTCTCAGAGAAAGTATTTAGTTCTGAGAGTTAATAGTCTAATTCAATAAACTAAAGATTAACTCTTTTTTTTCTACTATTAAAATCTTCTATTAGATTGTTCGGAGGTCTAAAAGAGCATCAATGTCTTTGCTCATAGTATAAAAGATTTTTAGCGAATTCTTGGATTGAGTCATCTGCAGATTGTTCGTATTCTTCTTTTAATTCTTGATTCGAACGGTTTTCTTCATACATCCATCCAGCTGCATCATGTGCTATTTTATTATAAAATTTTATGAACTTGTCAAGATCCCATTCTTCTTTATCCATATTTCTTGTATATCTCTTCTTTCTATTTAAAATTAATAGAAAAGTTTTTAGACATATAAACAATTTAGAACGCTATTAAAAAGAGAAAGTCAAAATATAGCTCCTTCTAACCACAAACTTTTACTACTCTTTTTTCTTTTCCATTGTTTTCTTTCCCGAATGGCTGCTCTATTTTTTTATTATTTAACAGGATCACCATTCAATCTCGTTCTCTTATATACAATTATCAGCGACAAAATTAGGATAAATGATTTATAGTGCTAATTATTAATAATTTTCTGTAATTAATTTATAAGAGCTCGAATAATAAAAGGTAAGGATTTAGAAGAATGCAGAAAGAAGAATTCAATATACCAAAAGATAAAAACAAGGCAGAGAAAAGAATAAATAAACTAAGAGATGAAATACGATATCATAATAAGAAATATTATATCGAAGATAATCCTGTCATCAGCGATTATGAATATGATCAATTGTTCGAAGAGTTAAAAGCTCTTGAAAAAAAATTTCCAGATCTAGTAACGGAAGATTCACCCACTCAACGAATTGGTTCAGAGGAAATTGACGAGTTTGAAACCGTTGAGCATAAAGTCGAAATGCTTAGTTTGGACAAAACTTTTGATTCAAATGGTTTATACGATTTTGATAGAAAAGTCCGAGAAAAGCTGAAGAAGCAAGAAGTTGTTTATGTTGTTGAACCTAAAATTGATGGCTTAGGTATTGCTCTACTTTACGAGAACAAGCGATTAAAAAGAGGTGCAACTCGAGGCGACGGCGCAAGAGGCGAAGATGTGACTCCGAATGTTAAAACAATTAAATCAATTCCATTAAAACTATCTGACAAGTCAGATTTGAAAAACATCGAGGTAAGAGGAGAGATTTACATACCCAAAGATGCGTTTAAAGAAATGAATCAAAATAGAATCGACAATAGTAAGGAACAGTTCGCAAATCCGAGGAATGCTGCTTCTGGAACAATAAGAAATAAAGATCCCAAAAGGGTTGCTAAGCGACCTCTGGATGCGTTTTTATATTCGTTAAGCTACTATGAGGAGAGTGAATTTCAAACGCATTGGAAAACCTTAAAAGAGTTGAAAAAAGCCGGACTAAGAATAAACGACAATCTGAAAAAATTTAAAGGTATCGAGAAAGTTGTTGAGCATGTTAACAAGTGGGAAGAGGAGAAGGACGAATTAAATTACGAGGTTGATGGTATTGTTATAAAAGTAAACGATTTGGAAGCTCAAAAAAAGTTGGGTTCGACTACTCATCATCCCAGATGGGCTATTGCTTATAAGTATCCACCTATGAGAAAGACAACTAAAGTGAAAGATATTGAAGTGATGGTCGGAAGAACGGGAAAATTGACTCCAGTTGCAATTTTAGATCCAATTCATCTCTCTGGGACGGAAGTTTCGAGAGCATCGCTCCATAACGAGGATGAACTTCAAAGGAAGGATATAAGAATTGGAGATACGGTATTAGTTGAAAAAGCGGGCGAAATAATACCTCAAGTAATTAAATCAATTAAAGAAAAACGAGATGGTTCCGAAAAGAAATTTGAATTTCCTCATACTTGTCCCGTGTGTGGAAGCGTTGCAAAGCGATTTGGAGATGAAGTCGCAAGGAGGTGTGTCAATGCTCAATGTCCTGCCCAAGTAAAGCAAAGGATCGAACATTGGGGAAGTAGGGAAGCAATGGAAATAGATGGATTGGGGCCTAAATTACTTGATAAACTAGTAGACCAAGGACTGGCAGAGAACATTGCTGACATATACGAATTAAAGAAGTCAGATTTAACAAGCATTGAAAGAATGGGGAAAAAATCTTCTGAAAATTTGTTAAAGTCAATTGAAAATAGTAAAAATCGAGATCTCTCTAAAGTTCTATTTGGCTTAGGAATAACATACATTGGTGAACACATCGCAAGAGTTTTAACTGAAAATTATCACTCAATTGATGATCTTATAGATGCGTCGGAACAAGAATTAGAAAATATTGACGAAATCGGTCCAAAAATTGCCCAAAGCATAGTAGCTTTTTTTAACGAAGAGAAAAATTTAGACTTAATAAAAAGACTGAAGAAACATGGAATTAACATGGAGAAAGAAATGGAAAGTCGAGCTAACTTCTTAGACGGTAAGAAATTCGTATTCACAGGTGCATTGGAAAAATATACTCGAGCTGAAGCTTCTGAACAAGTAAGAAAGTATGGAGGAAGAATAACCTCTAGCGTAAGTGGAGAGACCGATTACTTGGTTGTTGGTAAAAATCCGGGTTCAAAACTGGAAGAAGCAAAAAACCAAGATGTAAAAATAATTGACGAAGAAAGATTTCTCAGTTTATTGAAGAATCAATAAATATGAGTAAAACGCGAGTTAATTGTTCATAAATACGGTTTTCTTTATTAATAGGAAAAATTGTTAATATTATTTGAAGAATATTTGATAAAGAGTGAAATATTGGAAGATTTGATTCGATATCTTAACTATTCTAGAATTTTTACGTCATATCTTTAAAAATTAGGTCGTAATTCTATTTTTTGAAATAAAATATATAAGGAAATGAATGAAGGTATGGTAGAAAAATACGTTACAGAAAAAGGTCAACAAAGTCAGATAATAATTGAAAACACGTCTATAGAGATAAAGGATAACGCCACTTTAATGTTAGCGTTTGCGGGAGTAGGATTGATTGGACCTATCATTGCGAATACAATCATTGACCAAATCGAGGATATAAAAGAAATAGGTTTTATTGTTTCTGACAACCTCCCTCCTATCTCCGTATTTTACGATGGTGTTTTAAAGCACCCATTTAGAATATACTATTCTGCGAATTTCAACTTAATACTGGGTACTTGCGAAGTTCCTTTTCAAATGCAGTCTGCCTATAATGATTTGTCAAAAACTATTTGTAACTGGGCTTTAGATCATAATATTAAGGCGAATAAGATCATAAGCTTTCAAGGGATTCCAACTAAGAAAATGATTGACGAATTTGATATATATTATGCATCCCAACACGATTCCATTGAGGATCTTGAGCAATTAGGTGCTAGTAAAGTACAAAAAGGTATAATTGCAGGGGCTGAAGCTTCGATAATTAACGAAGCTTTAACTAACAAATTAGAACCGCTGATATTTTTTACAAATGTATATCAAATCGCCACTCCAGAAGCTGCAGCCGCAATAATAGATCTTTTAAACGATTTATATAGTCTAAATATTGATACTTCGAAACTTATAGAACAAGGAAAGGAAATTAAATCCCAAATGCTCGAGTTGGCAGAAAAAGCTAAGCAGTATCAAAAGAAACAAATGGAGGATAAAAGAGGAGAAACTCCTCAATTTTATCAATAGATTTTAATTAGGGAGGGAATTAATCAAAAATTCGCTTAATCTCTTATTTCTTGTGTTTTTCAACTAAACTAGTCCATAGTTTTTCCAAATGAGTGGAAATTTTCAATTTTTTTTCCTTAATTTTTTGAAGGTTTTTGAAATTGTCAGGTAGTTTTTCCAGGTTTTCTAAGCAAAATTCTCGAATTTGATTTAATTTAGGTAAATCATACAATAGTTTTCCTTTTTCCATCATAGGAATCAATAAAGGATCTCCGTATTTAGGCTTTTCCTCGCTCTTTAATGCTAAGAGATCCTCAGAAAGCTTTCCTTTATTGTCATAGAACCGATAAACCTGTTTTGAACTAGGATAAGTTTCTTTTCCTTCGCTTATTTTGATCTTTGGTTTGCTATTATGTTCCATTAACTTATATACCGCACCAAGCTTAGGAGCATCGCTTGAAGTAATTAATTCAGTTCCAATACCAAACGCTTTAACGGGTGTATTTTTATCGAGTAGTTTTTTAATCTTATATTCGTCGAGATTTGAACTTAACACTATAGATTGGTTATTACATCCATTACGATCCAGAATTCTTCTCACTCTTTTAGCTTCCTTCGAGAGATCCCCTGAATCCACTCTTACTCCTGTAATATCATTTCCGAAATTAGTCGCTTTTTGAGCACCTTCAGATATATCATATGTATCAATTAACAATATGGAATCTTCCTTGTAATATTTGTAAAAAATCTTAAAACTTTCCATTTCTCCATACTTTTCAACGAAACTATGAGCCATAGTCCCTGAAGCTTCTATTCCAAGCTCTAAGTCTGCAGTCACATTGCTGGTACCATCGAATCCCCCAATATAACTTGCGCGAGCCGCATAGAGTCCTGCCTGGGGGCTATGTCCTCTTCTCGTTCCGAATTCTAGAAGTATTTTATCTGGTGCTATATTTCTAATTCTCGATGCCTTGGTGGCAACTATAGATTGATAATTCATCACGGAAATCACATAAGTCTCCAAAAGTTGGGCTTGCGGACTCGGACCTCTAACTTGTAAAACCGGTTCGTTTGGAAAAAATATCGTTCCTTCTTTCATTGCCCAGACATCTAGTTCAAACTTGAAATTGGGCAAATACTCGTTAAAAAAACTTGAATCAATATTTCTAAACATTCTCTGATTTCGTAAGTATTCAATTGTTTTTTCGGTAAAATGAGCATTTTGGATGAAATAAAGAATCTGCTCAAGTCCAGCAAATATCAGATAATTTCTATTTTCTGGTAAATCTCGAACAAATAATTCAAATACGCTAATATCGTTTTCCTCTTTGATTTCGTGTTCTAAATTATACTGATAATAAGCTGCGCACATTGTAAGCTGATAAAAGTCAGTGCTAAGGATCATATTAGAATCATCAATCCAAGCTGAACGAGGTTTCATATTCTTTATTTACCTTTTTGTAATTTCACATTGTTTACTATTTTGTTAAATAGCTCGTTTAAAAATCTATGCTATAAAACTTATAATCCACAAAAAATATACAACTCTCTAATTTCTTTAAGCATGTTAAGTTGAGAGATTGAAAATCCGGATTACCAGAGAACAAAATAAGTTCATTAGTAATTTGCCAAAAAATTTAACCATTTTTTGTCTTATTTTTTTCTAATATTTTATTTATGATAACCTTAAAAGTTGCGCGGTAAATAATATTGTGAAATGAAAGCAGTTTGGAAAGGATATATCGGTTTTGGATTAGTTAACATTCCTATTTCTCTCTATTCTGCAGTGGAGCAAAATAAGTTTAGTTTTCGTCTGCTCCACGAAAAAGATCACGGAAAAATACATTACAAGAGAGTATGTTCCAAGTGTGGAAAAGAAGTCGATTGGGATGATATTGTCAAAGGACTTAAAGTTGGAAAAGGTAATTATTACGTACTGACTAAAAAGGAATTAGATCAGTTAAAACCTACAAGCGGAGATTTAATAGAGATACAAGAATTTGTCAGTGAAGACCAGTTGGATATGATATTTTTGGACAAGCATTATTTTATTGGTCCATCTAAAGGTAATAAGAGATCCTATTATCTTTTTAAAGAAATCTTAAAAACCCAGAAAAAAATTGCGATTGCCACATTCGTTATGCGTGAGAATGAATATTATTGCTCGATAAAAAGCTTCAAAGAAGGTATGTTACTTTCGTTGCTTAATTACGATAACGATGTAAGGGATATATCTAGTGTTGATTATTTAGGAGAAAAACCAGAATTCAAGGAGCAAGAGATCTCGTTAGCCCAGCAATTGGTTAAAAAACTCACTAAAGAGTCTTTTGATCCTTCAAAATATAAAGATACCTTCGAAGAAAAATTAAAAGAAAAGATTAGGAAAAAGATGGAAGGAGAGATGGTGACTATAGAAGAAGAAAAAGTTGAAGGAACTGAAAATCTTATCGAATCATTAAAAGCAAGTGTTAAAAAATGAAACCGATGTTATGTAAAAAAGCTGGAACTGATATTCTATCGAGTAAAAGATATATTTTTCAACCTAAGCTCGATGGAACGAGAGCTCTCTATTCAGCTAATCAATTAATAAATCGACGAGGAAAGAATATTATTTCAAGATATCCTGAGTTCTCTACGTTGGAAATCGAAGAAAATAATATAATTGATGGGGAAGTAATCATTTATAACGATAAAGGGATACCAGATTTTTCCTTGCTCCAATCTAGAGAACAAACATCCAATAAATTTAAAATCGAACTCTTGAGTAAGCAAATTCCAGCAACCTATGTCGTATTTGATTGCCTTGAGTATCAAGGAAAAGATATTACAGATTGCAATCTCGAAGAGAGAATGAAATTTTTAAAAAAATCGGTAAAAGAGAGTAAACACCTTGAAATCATTTTCAGTAGCGAAGATGGAAAAAAACTTTGGATGACAATAAAAGAATATGGCGTAGAAGGTGTCATCGCAAAGAAAAAAAATAGTAAGTACTTTCCTGGAAAACGAAGTGATAAATGGTTAAAAATTAAAAATCTAAAAACTATAGATTGTGTAATTTTGGGATATACTAAAGGAGAAGGAAAGAGAGAAGAAACTTTTGGAGCGTTAATTATCGGTGCTTACAATAACAATAAATTAATTAATCTTGGAAAAGTCGGAACGGGATGGAGTGACAAAGAATTGATCGATCTTAAAGAAAGAATGGATAAGATAATAAAGGAAAAAAGAGACAATAAAATTTTTCTAAACCCGAAACTTGTCTGCGAAGTAGAATACCTCGATCTTACAGAAAATAACGATTTACGAGCTCCTAGTTTTAAGAGATTAAGATTCGATAAAGACCCTAAAGATTGCATACTAGAATGATCTCCAAACATCATATAGTCTAAAACCTAAATGGTTTCTTATGGGCGTAAAAATTGAAAAATTGGCTGAAAAAGATAAGAAAGTAATTAAATTTAGATCAATTAAAAAGAAGGCCATTGCCATAGACGCCCTCAACAGTATTCATCAATTTCTTGGCGTAATTAGGTCAAAAGATGGTACCCTATTGAAGGATTCGGAAGGAAATGTAACTTCTCATCTCTCTGGATTATTTTTTAGATGCGTTAATTTTCTTGAAAATAAAATAAACCCAATATTTGTATTTGATGGAGAACCTCCTTCTTTAAAGCAAAATGTGATAAAAGAGCGAAAAAATCGCGTAAAGAAAGCTAAAGAGAAACTTAAAAATGCTAAAACCAAGGATCAGAAGCATGAAATTCGAAAATATGCAAAGCAGATATCAACTATAAACATCCAAATAATTAAAGAGAGTAAAGATTAATTAAATTATTTGGGATACCTGTTGTTCAGGCAAAATCCGAAGGTGAGGCTCAAGCTGCTTATATAGTAGAAAAAGGAGAAGCATGGGCAATTAAATCAAATGATTACGATACGTTACTATTTGGAGGGAAGAGATTAATTTATAATTTTAATCCCACCAAAAGAAATAGTTTTAACCCTAATACTAAGATTTCTTACATCTCGCTCATCAAAATATTAGAAGAATTGGATATAACTCGCGAACAATTGGTCGAGATGAGCATTTTAATAGGAAATGATTATTGCTCTGGCATTAAAGGTATTGGACAAAAAACAGCTTTAAAATTAATAAAAAAATACAACTCTCTCTCAAACCTTTTGCGAGAAGAATTAGAAATTAGGGGAAAGAAGATAGAAATAAATAAATCATTAATAGAGCAAGTTAAAGATCTTTTTTTACGACCGAATGTCTCTGAAAAATATGCTGAGTTAATTTGGTCCAAAGCTAAATATAAAAAAATAGAAACTTTTATGAAAGATCGTGATTTTTCAGAAAATCGCATTAAAACACCTTAAAACGTTTAAAAACTTAAGCATATATAATTTAATGACACATCTTTCTCATTTTAAATGAAAGTAAAAAATTAAGTTGGTTTTAAAGAAATTATTTCGTATGCTTTTTCCCACGATTCTTGATTAATTTTTTCAAACTCTTTAACAAAATCTTCTTTCCTATAGTTATCTTGTTCGTGTACTAGATTTCTTACCTCGCTCCTCAATTCTCGTTCAATAGCATTCAATTCATTCATATATTTTTGTGTTTTTAGCTCACTTAGATTCTCACCCAAAAACCTTTCATTTTGTGTCCAAAACCATTCTGGATTGATTTTGGAATATGGTCCCGCGTTATTAACTTTTTGATTTTCGACGGGGAAAATGTATGGTTTAATAAGATTGTATTTCGGATAAGGACCTCCAGTAAACCAATGAATAGATTTTTTTAAATATTTTAAATGAGATATTTGGCTTCCTGCACATCTGAGTGAATTTCCTGATTCATTTTGTTCTCTTCTCAATATCTCAATGACGTGTTCAATTGTGATCTCACCCATATGTTTGGTAAGAATCTCTATTGAAGGACTAAGATTAACTTTAAGAGGAAAATTATCAGGAATCTTCTCCTTTGAGAACACTTGAGCAAAATTAAAATCGTCTTCATTTTTACAACATCCTTTTTCTATAGCGTAATTTATAATTCCATCTCTTCTCCTGTCTCCTTTTCCCTTAACAGTAAATTCATTCGAAATTGATTTAATCTTAAAATCTTTTAACTTTTCAGCTATCCACCATTTATCAGCAGTCTCAATTATAAACGCTTCCCCTGGATCTGCGATAAGAAATGAATTATGGAAAAACCACTGGTGATTATCATAACCGCATTCACCTCTTTGTCCGTGTTTCTCAAGCAAATTGATTATTACATCTAGACTCTGCTTAGCACTATCTCCTCTCTCTAAGCCCAATCGAACCAAATCCTGACCCGTTAATCCCGATCCGAGTTTTGTTTCGGTAGTATACACTGGTTCGTTCCCAATGACTACTTCATGTTCATTAACGCCCATTTCTGCTCCATACATCCAATAAGGCTGGCTTAATAGCACTTCGTTAGTTTCAAGAGCTTGAGGTATTGTTTCGAACGTGCATTTTACTTCTTCACCCTCTTCGTGTTTTTGATGTGTCGAATGAGTAATGATTTGAGGTTCTGTGTTAACCCTCCAACTGTTTTTGGCAAAAATAGGAAAACTATCTAGTGTAGCTTCTTTAAATAAGAAATATATCGTCATAATTTATTCCACAGCTTTTTTTTTTAAATTCTTTTTACTATTTTGTTCGTAATAATTTTAGGATTTATAGAATAACCTTCGATATTTGTTTATCTGAAAGTAAATATATATTGTTGTGGATTATAAAGTATTTACTGAATGAATTGAGAAATTTTAATCAAATCCTTCTATTTTTTTTCTATAATTTTAAAGATCGAAATTTTATATTAGGAAAATATTGAAGTATCTATTTATTTCAAAAGCTCCATCCTTATAAACTTAATATAATTAATTAGATCAGTAAAATCTCTAAAGAAAACCAAATAATTTTACTATAAAAAATTGGTTTAAATTTTTTAGTATGTTTTCTTCACACTTATTTTAATAGAAATAGGTTTAAGATTAAAAGTGAAAAATATAACTTATCGTAATTTTTTTTATTCCGAGAAATTTGCTTTAAAGGACGAATTTATTAAAAAATTCATAGGAAAACAACCTGAGTGGGGACCTCTTGGATATGTTACATATAAGAGAACCTATGCAAGGTTTCTCGAAAAAGAAAATCGTAAAGAAGAATATTTCGAAACGGTAAGAAGAGTAGTAGAAGGTTGTTTTTCGATTCAAAAAGATCACTGTAAAAAATTAAAACTTCCTTGGAACCAAGAAAAAGCGAATAGCTCTGCTGAAATAATGTATGAAAAAATATGGAATTTTAAAATGACTCCCCCTGGCAGAGGATTTTGGATAATGGGCACTAATTTTATCAAAGAACATGGATCTATGGCCTTGAATAATTGTGGGTTCGTTTCTACAGAGGATATCGACTTGAAATATTCAAAACCATTTGAATTTATGATGAATTCCCTCATGCTAGGGGTTGGTGTGGGGTTTGATACAAAAGGCTCCAAAAAAATAACCATTAAAAAACCCAAAAATAAAGAAACCGAATTTCAAATTCCAGATAGTAGAGAAGGTTGGATTAAAGCTTTAAAGACCTTACTCAATGCTTATTTTTTAGGTAAAGAACTCCCTATATTTGATTATTCACAAATAAGATCAGCTGGGAAACCTATCAGAAGTTTTGGGGGTATCGCTCCCGGACCAAAACCGCTTAAAAAATTGATTAATAAAATTGACGACCTTCTAAAGGATAAAATAGGTAAACGAATAACTTCAACAGATATTTTAGACATAATGAATCTCATTGGTACGTGCGTAGTTGCGGGCGGTATAAGAAGAAGTGCCCAAATTGCATTAGGAAATCCAGATGATAAAGAATTTATTGAAGCCAAACAAGATAAGGAACGCCTAAGGTCGCACAGATGGGTTAGTAATAATAGTATAATTGCCGATATTGGAACCAAATACGCTGATATCGTAAAACAGATTAAAAAGAACGGAGAACCCGGAATCTTTTGGTTAAATAATGCTCGAAAATTTTCCCGAATGATTGATCCTCCTGATTTTAAAGACAAAAAAGCGATGGGTATAAATCCTTGCGGTGAGCAGACTCTAGAATCCTTCGAGCTATGTTGTTTGGTAGAAACTTATCCTTCTCGTCATGAGAATTTCGAAGAATTTAAGGAAACTTTGAAATATGCTTATTTATACGCCAAAACCGTAACATTAGTCAATACGCATATAAAAGTCACAAATGCTGTCATGCTAAAAAACAGAAGAATTGGTATATCCCAAACAGGAATTACAGAAGCATTTGATAAACACGGAAGAAGAGAGATCTTAAATTGGTGTCAAAAAGGGTATAATTACTTGAAAGAAATAGATGAGAAATATTCTCATTGGTTATGTGTTCCGAAATCAATAAAATTAACAACTGTCAAACCAAGTGGAACTGTTAGTTTACTGCCTGGTGTAGCTCATGGGATACATTATCCTCATTCGGAGTACTACATTCGACGAATTCGAGTTTCTAAAAATTCAGACATCGTAAAAGCCTTAAAGAAATCAAATTATCAAATCAAAGAAGACCTCTATTCCGATAATACCCTTGTTGTTGAGTTTCCGGTCCAGAAAGAGAATTTTAATAGATCTAAAGACGAAGTATCGATTTGGGAACAAGCAGAGAACGCTGCAGATTATCAAAAATATTGGTCTGATAATCAAGTTTCCATCACCATCAGTTTCCAAGAAGATGAAGAAGAAGAAATTCAATTTTTGCTGGAGTGTTTTGAAGATAAGTTGAAAAGCGTGAGCTTTTTACCATTTAAGAGACACGGTTATGAGCAACCTCCCTATGAAAAAATAACAAAAGAAGAATATCAAAAGAGAAATTCCCAATTAAAACCATTAGTTCTGAAAAATATTAGAGATCGGGCAAAAGGTGATATCTTCTGCGATGACGAGGGATGTGAAATAAAAATAGATTTTGAGTAATTCTATATCTACACTCGCTCAACTTTCATAAAGAATTTTTTCCTCTTTGGCTTTCTCCAAATAGTCGAATAGTTCTTCATCGGTATTTTGATGAAAATCTTTATAAAAGGCGCCTACCGCAAATCGAAACGTTTTAGCCCTATGGTAACATAACACTTCATTATAGATCTTTTCTAACTCTTCCTTATCGTTTGCGGGGCATACTGGTATTGCCAATGTAGCTGTTTTGGCACCATTGTTATTAACATATTTTCCCGCTACTATAGCTGTAAATCCAGTTGCAATTCCATCGTCAATTATGATTACATTCTTGCTCTTTACATTAGGTTCTTTTCCATTGCAATACTTTTCCAACCTTTTTTTAACCTTGTATAGTGCTCTCTCTTTTGCGTCCTCAAAATCTTTTTCGGTTAAATTTAAGTGAGAATATACACGATCATTAATTTCATGTGTTCCGTCAGGCGCAATCGCTCCTATTGCAACTTCAGGGTACTCGGGAACGGTTATCTTTTTAGTGATTACGAGATTAAAAGGAATTGAAAACTCTTTTGA
>WJKD01000375.1 GCA_014729315.1 Promethearchaeota archaeon
AAATATATCCCAACAAGCACAAGGATAATTTTGAGTGCTAATTTAAACGTGTTTTTGTTGAACAGATTTTTCAGACTCATCAATATCTCCAGAATTTGATTTCACTTGTAAATATATTAAAAAATATGGTTAGATCAAAGACAAAATTTGCTCCTTCCCGGATTATTTGAACATCACAGGACGCTATTTGCAAACAGCTTGGTATGGTTCGTTGTTGCAATTATGGAACGGGGCTGAAAAACGGAATAACTCCAGGCTTTACTCGGTTTTGATTTTTTATCGAACTGCTTGTGGATGAAGGATGTGCATTTACGGCTATGTTGCAAAAAGAAAAGAAGATTGATTCACGAATATGAAACATAATCATCTCGCAGTTAAAATTTCAATGCTTTGGCAGAGTAATTTCGTTTTAATTTTGAAATAAGTCATCTAAAATTGGCGAAATAATGTAACTAATCTTATATTTTTCGCTAACATTTTTTTGTATTCGAAATTTTCCAAATAAAGAAAGCGATGAGCTAGCTAATAATCGTTGGATCTATTTTAACACAAGTGCAACTCAAAATGAATTTAAATATTTAAGATTTCATATAGAACAAGTTATCTACACAATGCCTTCAATTTGAATTTTGCGCCAATAATCAATATTGTCTTTTATCTCTTTGAGTCTATTAATAATTAATTCATCAAGATTTTCGTCTTGATCCGTAAAATCATTAAAATATTTTTCGTTTAAGTATATTGCAGTTTCTCTTGGAATATTTAATTCTATCATTTTTCTTGTTACAGGTTTATATGCTCCAATCTCTATAAATCTCAGAAACATGTTCTCTGGAGTTTTGATATCAAACAAGGGTTTCAGCAACATTGGTAATCCATATGAAATATTTCTTTGTAAACGAGAAATACACTCATCAACTTTTTCTGCTGTATCAAAATAAGCTGAACTTAAAATTGTTTTCATTGGCTTTTCTTTCATCCAATCTTTTGCACTAATACAAACTGATTGAAGTATCTTAGAATCAATTTTAAAATGCTTATTATAATACGATGGAAAATCCTGATCCATTTGTATTAGAACAGCATATAACCTATCCTCAATATTCGTATCAGAGATACTCGTCGGAATAGAATACTTTTCACTATTTTTATATAATTCATTTAAGTCCAATGGATCCCAATATCGATTTTTAAAACAAATCTCTTTGGGAACCTGTAGTTGTTCCATAGCATGCAAAATTTCTTTTAATCGATCTGATTCAAGATTTATCCCTACGGTTTCAAGTCTTTCCATACTCTTTTCAGCGTGTTTCAGAATAGTTTGCCTTATATAAGTCAGGAGAAATGCGTACTCTTTATTTTTATCATTAGCTGTTACATTGTCCTCAAGCCCCTGATTTATCTCTAATTTGAAAGTATTATATTTTTCACCATATCCAGAGTGTAATTCTTTTTCTGCTTCTGGAAACAACTCAATCTGGTTATCACTTCGTTCGAATGAGTTTTCTTCAAGTACGAAGGTTCTACCAATAAAATCAATTAAAAGTCGTCCAGCTCTGCCTCTTAAATTTGCAATTTCATAATCACTTAATTTTGGTTTAATCCCATTTCTTGCTCGTATTGCTAAGTCAGGATTTCTTAAAATAACATTTTGGGCAGGTAGATTCACTCCTTGCATAAGTGTAGTTGTGCAGACAATATTAGGGATTAATCTATCTCTAACAGCTCTTTCAACCACCATGCGAACGTGAGTTGGCGTTTTACCATGATGATAAACGTAGCCCCTTGGAATAGTTTCACACATATCATATTTATTGTGAACTGTATCTCTTATATACCTTACTAGCGATTCTATTTCTTCGCTGATTTCAATAGGTTCACGTAACTCTGCAAGCTTTATTGCTGTTTTTCGAGCCTGTTTTGTTGTTGGAGAGAAAATAATGTTGCGTGAATCTGGTCCAAGATTATTTACGAAAGTTGAAAGGTAGCTAATAAAACTATCTCGATACTGTGAGCCTCCAAATCCTTGTATCAATTTTTTGTTTTCAATATTAATTTTATTATGATGCTTGATAATATCTGTATATTGATTAAAGTAATAATTAGCACCTGATTTTGAAATTGCATAAGTAATACTAGCAACAGGAGAATCTTTGGCTTTTTCTTCATCAGCTTGAATTTCATCAAATATTTCAATACCAAGTCTTTTTAATCCTTCGACTCTTGGGCCCGATATTACCGTTAGATCAGGATTACAAGTATGTCTGAACTCGATCAATGTATCATACAAAGTTTTTGCTCGTTGATCATCTTCATTAGCAACTTTCTCTATATTTTGTATTTCATCAACGATTAACACACGAACATTTGTAAATGGTTGATCAGTTTGGGAAAATGCTGTGATGGCTTTTTCTTGTGTTAGGACATAGATTTTATTATTATTTAAATTTTCTGAATTATATGTAGTTGTTATTCTGTAATCGTTTAGTCCAAATTTATTTAATTGCTTATTGAAATCATTAGATACCTGAGCAACAAGACTTAAGGTCGGGACAATATAAATTATGTTTCCTTTCTTCTGTAAAATTAATTCTATTGTTTTTAACAAGATAATAAAAGACTTACCAGCAGATGTTGGTGCTGAAATTCCAACAAGTTTTAATGCCGATAATTTATCCCAAACTTTTTTTTGAAAACCAGTAACAAGAAATTTTTTATTTTGAATGAATATTTCGTGATTTAGTTGATGAATCGTCACATTAAATTCATTTATGATACTATTCAGCCCAGTAAATTTGGATGAATGTTGATCGTAATTATCATCAATCATAATCACTGCTGGAGAGAATCCAATTCTAGAAAGAATTAGAACTAAGAAATCCCGGAGTCCATCCCAAGCATTTTCTCTATAGGTCCAAAGAATTGCAGCAACGGTAATGACAATTTTCCTTGCTCTTTCATCTTTGATTTTTGATAATTCATCAAGCATTCCAATACTATTTAATAGTAAATCATGGTCAATATTTTTGCTATGGTCAGATATAAGACCAAGTTGTTTAGCAATTGCATAGTGCTCAATATTTAATAGGTTATTAATAATAAAACTTTGTGTTTCCGATAAATTCATTCCGAGCCTACTTTCTTTTTAAATTCATCTAAAAGTTTATCTAACTCCCAAATAGGAAAAATTATATAATTGAGCCGATTCAATATTCTTGAATTTATTTTATCATAGCATTCTTTATCAAGCGTTTGACATCTATCTTTAATTATTTTTTCTATCGAATTTTTAATATCAGTTTCATTTTCACCTAGAAGAGTCTGAGTCTCATTGTAAGCAATTAAACAAACTAACTCATATTGAACATTTTCCAACTCTCCTATTTTATATTTTTTTGCTATTAGCTCCAAAGCTGGCTCAATAAAATCATCATAAGTATACAGATCAAGCTCCTCACTAAAATTATTTAGAGTATTGATGATACTTTCTAAGGAAGTATTAAAGGCATTGGCAAATTGATAATTACTTTTATAACATTTGGATTCACCTAAAATTATAATATTATCCGTATCATTTCTTTTATAATGGATGGCATCAGCTCCAAATCGTTCATGACCAACTGAGGTGGTTATTCTTTGTTTTCTTAAAAGTGGTACAGCTTCGAAAAAGAACTGTATAAAATTAAAAAGTAATAATTCGCCAAATTGTCCTTGAGGATGCGATGGTCTAAACTTGGCAGCTGCTTGTGTTGTTAAAAAGTTGCAGGCATTTGCCAAATCCCCCTCAACAATTTTTAAACGTTCATCAACAATTTTTTTGGACTTTGTATTGCTATAAACCCAACTTGAAACCGTATTAACTAACTCTCTGAGGAAGTCATATCTTCTTTCACTAATATCTGTCCACTCAATCGCAGATCCAATGTGATCTTTTTGAGGATGAAGATTCAAATGATGCTTGAACCAGAAAACATGTTTTAACAAGCTCTTTGTATGGGAAAGTTGATTTTGCATATATCACCATCAAATAATTATGAATAAAATTATAGTAACTGTGATTATTATGAAAAAAATATGAAAATTAAAAACGTAATCTGAAATATTATTCCAAATGCTCGTTGTTGTCAATTCAAAGCTGCAAATCAGCACAAACACCGAGAAAAGACGTCGAGAAAATCAACGAAAGCCGGTGAACTCTCTCAATGCAGGGTGCAAATAATGCGAGTAGATGTAAATCAAAAAAATTGTCAACACATACACAATCGTTACAAACGTTCATACTAAATACAGAAATGTAAATAATTTTTATTACATATTCAAGAAAAAAATAATTTAATTTCGTTAAAATATATAAATAAAATGCAGGAAAATAGAAGAGGGTGTGGAAAATTACTGCTTGATTTTTAAGAAAGAATTCGGTTTATTTATGGAGTGCGGCGACTGAGTCGCTGCATCGCAGCCGTCTTTTCGGATGCAATTGAATTTTTAGTGATTTTCCAATATGCACTTTCCAGCACCGGGACTGTATCAAAAGTCATTTTTGGGTGTCATTCCTGCGAATGAAGGAATCCCCTAACTTACTAATAAATAGGAGATTCCGGGACAAGCTCGGAATGACATTTTACAAAAAAATCAGACTTATGATAAAACGCCGATGATGCAAAGATTCATTTGAATATCTTAGTGATTTTCCAATATGAAAGAAAAAATCCAC